>CAYWZR010000253.1:0-3174 GCA_964462885.1 uncultured Nitrospirota bacterium | reverse complement strand
GGGAGGTCCATCCAACGTAACCGGCCCGGTCGGTGCCTGGCTTTCAGAGACTATTCTACAGATGTTTGGAACAGCCTCACTTGCTCTTCCTGTTTTTCTTTTTGTCTACGCTGCTCGACGTTTTATGGCTAAAGAGCGTACCTATCTGGCTTTGAAATTTGTGGCAATGAGCACAATGTTTTTATCGCTAACTCTTCTTATGAGCCTGATCGGGAATCACATTTACATAAACCCACACGGCCTTGACGCAGGTGGTATGGTGGGTTTTCAGATTTCGGTTGCAATGATACGCTATCTATCGGATGTGGGAGCCTATCTTTTCGGGTTCGGGGTATTTCTGGTTTCGGCAATGGTGGTAGTACCTCTCTCACTTTTTGACTTGGCCTTGGCGCTGAAAAACAAGATAGTGCGTTTTTACTCCTGGTTTGAGTCTATTTCAAAACAGAGAGAAAAAGCAGCAAATACAAAAGTAAAAAAAGTCTCTATGCCATCAATACCGTTGGAAGAGAAGTTAGAAGAGAAAATTGAGAAAAACCCGGAGGATGCCCCTATAGAGTTTCTGGAAGCTGAAAGGGAAACATCAACGCCATCCGAAGCACAACTAAAACTTTTCCGGGCAGGCTCTGACGGAAAATATACTTTCCCGGCAATAGACTTCCTGAACGTGCCGCCATCAGATAGGCGAGGGCCATCACAAGAGTCGTTAAAAAATGAAAGATCGGTTCTTGAACGGAAACTTGCCGACTATGGAGTGAAGGGCAAAGTCGCAAGAGTGCAACCCGGTCCGGTAGTTAGCATGTACGAGTTTGTGCCTGCTGCCGGTGTAAAGATAAATAAAGTTATGTCCTTGGCAGATGATCTGGCTATGTCAATGAAAGTGGAGAGAATACGTGTTACGACTCTTACTGGAAAAGCAGCCATCGGAATAGAGATACCAAACAGTGAGCGTGAGACGGTGTATCTGAGGGAAATTGTCGGATCGCACGAGTTTGCAGAAAGAAGATCTCTCCTTACACTCGCACTTGGTAAAGACATATTTGGTAAGCCTATTGTCGCCGATCTTGCCAGAATGCCTCATCTACTGGTTGCAGGCGCTACCGGTGCAGGCAAAAGTGTGGCTATCAATACTATGATTCTGAGTTTTCTTTATAAGGCATCGCCCCGTGATGTGCGTCTGGTTATGATCGATCCTAAGATGCTCGAGCTTTCGGTCTACCGGGATATTCCACATCTCTTTACCCCTGTTATAACAGTACCAAAGGAGGCTGCCGGAGCATTACGCAAACTGGTTTTCGAAATGGAGAACCGCTACAAGCTGCTTGCCGAGAAAGGAGTTCGCAGCATCGACGGTTATAATGCGGCCTTAGAGGATGGAGAAGAATTGCTTCCTTATATTGTTGTATTAATCGACGAGCTGGCAGACCTTATGCTTACCTCCGGTCGCGAAGTGGAAGATTCGATCGCACGGCTTGCACAGATGGCCAGAGCTGCCGGAATTCACCTGATACTTGCAACACAACGGCCTTCGGTTGATGTGCTTACCGGTGTAATAAAGGCAAACTTTCCGGCCAGAATTTCATTTCAGGTCACAACAAAAGTGGATTCCAGAACAATTCTGGATTCAAACGGGGCGGAAAATCTGCTTGGAAAAGGTGATATGCTTCTTATGTCTCCGGGGTCCCGACTTCTTAGAATTCATGGGGCATACGTGGATGAAGCCGAGATAGCCCGTGTTGTAGAATGTGTAAAAGCACAAGGGCAGCCGGACTATATGGCATTTGAAAAGATAGTGACAGAGGATGAGGCTTTCCTCCCCAGAGCTGATGACGAGGACCGTGATGAACTCTACAGAAAAGCCGTGGAAGTGGTTGTTTCGACAGGACAGGCTTCAATTTCATATATACAACGCCGCCTCAAAATTGGATATAACCGCGCCGCGCGCATAATGGAGCTTATGGAGGAAGATGGTATAGTCGGCCCTCCCAGAGAGGCAGGCAAACCTAGAGAAATTTTAAAAACTTGAAAAAACAACCTACATTTCTGAACAGTCAATTCATTTAATTTATTACTTATTCCTTATCCAATATCTCCCGCAATTTTGCTGTCAGTATGCTTGGCAGCAGAGGTTTGTTTAGAAAAAACACATCCGGATCCAAAACTCCAAGATGGGTGATAACACTATCTGTATATCCTGAGGTAAATGCCACTTTTATATCAGGACACATTGATTTAAAAGTCTCTGCCAATTCCCACCCGTTCATACCCGGCATGATTACATCGGTCAGCAAAAGATCTATCTTTTCTTTGGCGGCTTTGCAAATCGCCAGGGCATCCTTACCGCAATTCGCTTTCAGCACCCGGTAACCCAAAGGCTCCAGGGTGTCAGATATCAATCGCAGAACTGAAGTCTCGTCGTCAACCACCAGAATGGTCTCTGTGCCGGGTGCCATGGCTTTTGTTTTCTTGTCAATCAAATTTTCCACAGGACCACTTGCCGCCGGGAAATATATCTTGAACGTTGTGCCAATGTCAGATTCACTATAAACAAATATCTGACCGTTATGTTGTTTAACCGTTCCGTATACCGTAGAAAGTCCCAACCCTGTTCCCTTACCTACTTCCTTTGTGGTGAAAAACGGTTCAAAGATCTTATCCTGTACCACCTGTGACATGCCGACACCAGTGTCGGTTATGCTGAGCATCACATAAAACCCAGGTTTGATCTCTTCGTGGTTACGAACGTAATCCTCATCCAATTCTATTTCACCGGTTTCGATGATCAATCGACCGCCGTATGGCATTGCATCTCTGGCGTTGATTGCTAAGTTCATAACAACCTGTTCAATCTGGCCTGCATCAGCCATGATAGTAGAAGTGGAGGCATGCATTTGTTGTTCCATTTCCACATCCTCACCAAGCAATCTGCCAAGCATGTTACTCATATTAGAGATAAGATCATTTAAGTCAATAACCCGCATTTCCATAACCTGCTTGCGGCTAAAAGCCAGAAGCTGGCGGGTTAAGGCCGCCGCCCTTTGACCTGCGGCATGAATGGACTTTACATCCTTGTACATTGAAGCATCTTCTCTAAGCTTCATCATTGCCATTTCACTGTAACCAAGGATGGTTGTCAAGAGATTGTTAAAATCATGCGCCACACCACCGGAAAGCCTC
>CAYWZR010000252.1:0-3206 GCA_964462885.1 uncultured Nitrospirota bacterium | reverse complement strand
GCGCCCTGTATACATCAAAAGGATCGCAGTCAATCTCTTTGCCAAACCGCTGAGAAAGAACCACCTGAAATATGTCGCCCGCCCGAATGTATTCCTTTGCCCTGCTTACAATATCTTTAAATTTTTCTTTTGTCTCGAAGTTGGACACAAAACCGCTTTCATGCGGCTCAGTCTCCAGTGATTTTTCTTTTGCCTTGTTTCTAGGCTTTTTCTGCAACGCAACAGGCTGCCTCAAGAGTTCAATAATCTTATCTATTTTTTCGCAAGCATCACTGTAGGCCTTTTCCAGCGAGACATTGCCCTCCAGATGAACGTTTGATACAACCTTTATTTTTTGTGCTAAGTTGTCGAAAATCACGAGGGTCTCTGCAAGCATAAAGTAATAGTCTGGAAGCCCGAGCCCGGAATGCCCTTTATCCGGAATATGTTCGATCTCTCTTACAACGTCATAGCTGAAGTATCCAACAAAACCGCCGGTAAAAGGCGGAAGACCATCCACTTGAACAGGCTGATACCTCTTCAATTCCTCTTTTAGCTCTACAAAAGGGTCGCCGCTTGCCCCCTTAATGATCTTTGTGGAGTTTGTCGCCACTCCAGTTCCAATAAAGGAGTAGCGAGCCCATTTTTCCCCGCCCTCCATGCTTTCAAACAAAAAAGATGGTGTTTCGGCCAGCTTTAAATATGCAGACACCGGTGTCTCCAAATCGGCAAGGATTTCCCGGTAAACCGGGATCAAATTACCCTGTCTGGACTTCTTCTTAAACTCAATGAAATCAGGTGAAAACATCATATTATTTTAACACACACAAGCCGAAAACCCCAAAAAAAACAGAGCTAAATCCGACTTGCCACTTGAAGCAAGTGGGGGAATTAATATAAAATAAGTATAATTACTTCCAGACTAATTTCGGCAGAAGGCAAGCGGATGCAACCCCACAAACCGATTCTCCTTAATTTCTTTATTACTTGAGTTAAAAACCTCTAACTGAATTTAAAAATGTTTAAAAAATCAAGCATAAAAGCTATATTCTTATCACTTTTGATGATCAGGAGCGCCAGTAAGGTGTTTGCGCTCTTCTCGGAAAAAGAGCGCCGTCAAACTTACTGGCTGTTTGCAGGTATTATGATTATGGGGCTTATGCAGATTGCCGGAATCGCTTCAATAACCCCGTTTATGGCTGTTGTTTCAAGCCCTGAAGTTATTCATACCAATAAGTACTTGCACCAGGTTTACAACACCTTAAGCTTTTCGAACGAAAATCAATTTTTGTTCTTCCTCGGTATGGTTGTGCTATCGGTGCTTGCTATAGGCAATGCGTTTTCAGCTTTTGTCACCTGGTTATTACTGCGTTTTACTTTTATGCAGGGCCATTCAATTTCTAAGCGACTTCTTGGTAAATATCTTAGCCAACCGTATATCTTTTTCTTGAATCGTAACTCTGCGGAACTGAACAAAAATCTTTTCCTGGAAGTTAACCGTGTGGTTGGAGGCGTGCTGATTCCCGGGATGCAGATATTAACTAAAGCGGTTGTTGCCTTATCTATATTGGGATTACTGATAGTAGTTGACCCATTTCTTGCGATGACAGTAGCCCTGGTACTTGGCGGCGCATATATAATTATTTTCAGGCTTGTGCGCAAAAAATTGGTTAAGATCGGCAAAGAAGCTACAGAATCGGGAAAAGAGCGTTTTAAGATAGCAAGTGAAGCCCTGGGGGGAGTAAAAGACCTGAAGCTGATGAGCAGGGAGGCAGTATTTCTAAAACGATATTCAGACCAATCTTACCTATTTGCAAGTTATGAAGCTACAAACGGTATCATTTCTCAGCTCCCACGATACGCACTCGAAACAATAGCATTTGGTGGAATATTGTTGATGGTACTCTACTTAATAGGCGTAAAACAGAGCGCAGAACAAGCATTACCCCTTGTTTCGATGTATGCTTTTGCAGCATATCGCCTTATGCCGTCACTACAACAGATATTTGGAGGAATGACCAGAGTCCGCTATAACCTTGCAGCACTGGATGTTTTACACAGTGATCTTGTACAAAATGAAACCAGCTCAAATCAGCTATTAAACTACGGAAAAACAATAACTCCTTTAAGCTTCAAAGACAAAATGCAACTCTGTAATATAGTATTTTGCTATCCAAACGCATCTACTCCTGCCATTGATAACTTAAACCTTGAGATCAAGCCAAATACCACGATTGGCTTTGTAGGAACTACGGGATCAGGAAAAACAACTACAGTAGATATTATTCTGGGCCTGCTATCACCCGATAGCGGAAAAATTCTTATCGACGGCGTTGAAATAACGCCGGATAATGTCCGTAACTGGCAAAAAAATCTCGGGTATGTTCCGCAATCCATCTATCTCACCGATGATAGTATCACCAGCAATATTGCATTTGGAATTTCAGATGATAAAGTTGATCACGATGCAGTAAAACAGGCAGCTCAGATTGCCAGGCTGCATGATTTCATTACAGAAGACCTGCCCAATGGTTACGAAACTATTGTTGGCGAACGGGGAGTTAGGCTAAGCGGAGGACAACGTCAGCGAATCGGTATTGCGCGTGCATTGTACCATAACCCGAACGTACTAATTTTTGATGAGGCTACCAGCGCGCTGGATGGTATAACTGAAAATGCCATTATGGACGCAATACATCACCTCTCTCACAGGAAAACAATTGTTATGATCGCACACCGTTTGACAACAGTAAAAGAGTGCGATGCTATCTATATGCTTGAAAAAGGTAAAGTTATTGCCAGTGGAACTTATTCACAATTGATCGAATCAAGTGCCAATTTCCGCAAGATGGCTCGTGTCAAATTGCCGTGATATAGGATAGACTGAAGGCTAAAGACTATTAGAGAATTTGCTTTATGCGTAAGCCCTAAGTTTCTCTGCATTAAAATGTGTTATGAGTGAGTCCAAGACCTCATCAAGTTCTCCTTCCATAACAGATTCCAACTTATGAAGAGTAAGTCCGATCCGGTGATCCGTCAACCTGTTCTGTGGAAAATTATAAGTTCGAATCCGCTCGCTTCGGTCGCCTGAACCCACCTGTGTCTTACGATCCTCTGAGCGCTCCGCATCAAGCCGCATCATCTCAGCATCATAAAGCTTGGCTCTAAGCACCTTCATTGCCTTGTCACGATTTTTGAGTTGAGAACGCTCATCCTGACACTGAACC
>CAYWZR010000251.1:0-3215 GCA_964462885.1 uncultured Nitrospirota bacterium | reverse complement strand
AAAGACGGCCCGAAGATGAGATGCTAAAACGTTAAGTTATTTTGGGACAAGCCCTTAGGGTAAGGATAGGCGTAGTCAACATTCAAATTTTCCTCCAAATTCTTCTCTTACAAACAATGTTTCATCGTACTTGGTTTTCACCCTGCCCTCTAAGCGGGCATCAAGAAGAGCCTTGAAAATTTTATGGTATAGCCGACCTGGTTTGTAGCCCATTGCTTTCAGTTCTTTTCCAGATAGAAGCGGAACTGAATGTCGTAATTCTGTAATAAACATTGAAAGGGCCTTTTTGACTTCTTCATCGTCTGTCTGAGCCATAGTAAAGACCAGGGTTTCCAGGTCAAAACCGCTAAGAGCGTAATACACAGTTCTGGCATCAAGGTTACTGCAAAGATTGTGTAGCGCCGCCCGCGACTGTTTTAGAGTACGAGTAATTTGTAGGCCGGCACGAGGTGGAACTTTCAAACGCTCTACGACTTCGGCGGCTTGCTCTTCTTTTAGCCCGTTTAACAGTGCAATAAGGTAAAGAACACCCTCCATGATTGGCTCATCCAGGTACATAAGGTGGTACCACTCCACAACCTTTTCAAGCTTCTCAAACAAGTCCAGAAGACCTGGTGAGCATTTTATGGAAGGATGAACACAACTCAAGAGTCCGAACCTCTCAAGAGCTTTTACGGCAGAAGCCGGCCTGGTCTCTCTAAATAACAACATCAGTTCGTCGTAAAGGCGAGAGCCCGAGAGGCTTTCAAAAAGATTCATTTTCACCGCAGTCTTGATCAGATTAGCTGTATGCTTACCTATGTGAAAATCAAAACGCTCTGCAAAACGGATCGCGCGGAAAGCCCTTGTGGGGTCTTCGACAAAGCTAAGATTGTGGAGTATCCTAATAGTGCAGTCTTTCAGGTCTCGCCTACCACCGAAGAAATCGATAAGCGTGCCAAAGCCAGGCTTGTTCAGTTTAACGGCGAGAGTGTTAATGGTAAAATCACGGCGGTATAAGTCTTTTTTAATCGATGACGCCTCCACTGTAGGCAGTACGGCAGGCGATTCATAGTATTCGGTCCTGGCAGTGGCAATGTCCAGTTTAAAACCGTCTGGAAGTACGATTACGGCAGTGTTGAACTTGTGGTGGCTTCTGACTCTTCCATTTATTTTAGCCGCAAGTTTCTTTGCAAATGAAATTCCGTGCCCTTCAACAACCACGTCAAGATCAAGATTACTCTTGTTTCTAAGAAGATCCCGCACAGAGCCTCCCACCAAGTAGACGTTATATCCCATCTGCCGAGCCACTTCTCCGCAAAGCTCAAGAAGCATGAATCGCTCTTTTGGAAATTTATCCTGCATAAGAATTTGAACATTTCGAGTAGGCCCCATGCGATCTGAATATTCTTCACCTGATAAGCGGTCTTTTCTTAGCATGTCTTCGTAAAGCACCCTCAAAAGATCGGTTCTGGTTATAGCACCTACAACCCTGCCGTGTTTTAAAACAGGCAAAAACTTCCGATTTCGCTCTACCATAAGCATTTCGACCTCGCGTATAGAGGTATTCGGCCCTGCGCTTACCGGATCGGTAGTCGCAAACTTCAGAACCTTTCTGTCGGAAAACCCGTGGTGAAGGGCGCGTTCTACAACCTCCCTTGAAATTACCCCCATGAAGATGGCTTCCTTATCTTCCTTAACAATAGGCATAACACTGAAAGAGTACCTGGCAAGAGCTTTTTCAGCTTCCCGGATTGTGGCGGAGTACGGTATGGTCTTGACCGGTGAGGTCATGATATCGCGAGCGGTTTTTTGCGGCCTTATCTTTTTCTTGAGAAGACATAGCAACTCTTCTTCGGTCTTTTCCAACGACCCTTCCCTGCTGACAGCAGATGCAGCAAAAGCGTGCCCGCCGCCGCCAAAGAAGGATAGAATCTTGGATACGTTTACCTGCGGGATACGGCTTCTGCCGATAATGTGAATTCTATCGGTCATCCTTACCAGGATAAAAATTGCATCGCAGTCCGTGATATCACGAAGTTTATGAGCCACTACAGCAGCATCCTCAATGTAGTTTTCGCGCGAGGCTTTTGCCACTTGCACGATAAAACCGGATATCATATGTTCCTTGGAGGACTGCAGAAGATCGTTTAAAAGGTCTATCTGTTCGCGGGATGGCTCGCGCCCGAGAAAACTGTTAACAATATTAATATTGGCGCCATGTTTTATCAGTCTGGCCATGGCCAGAAACTCCCGTTCTCCGGTGTTCGAGAAGCTGAAAAAGCCTGTTTCTTCATAAATCCCAAGCGCCAGAACTGTGGCTTCTATAGGCGTAATATTGATCTTTTGTTCCTCAAGTATCTCTACCATTACTGTGGACATTGAGGCTGCTTGATCCAGCACCTCCACTACTCCGTGCAGGTCGTCGTCACACCGGGGATGATGATCGAATATATGGATCTCAAGTCCGGGCTGATCCAGAAGTTTTTTGAGTGAACCAATACGTTTTCTACTGCTGGTATCTACCAGTATCAGACGACTTACCTCGGAAAGATCAACTTCCTTTGTTTTTTTTATATCAAAAGCCCAGGCCGAGCTTTTCATAAAATCCCGCACATTCTTCTCCTGAGCCCCTGGAAAAACAGCTACAGCTTCCGGGTACAGTTTTTGTGCTGCAACCATTGCTGCCAGTGCATCGAAGTCAGTGTTTGCATGAGTGGTTATCAGGTCCATTTTTATTCGTGGCTGGCATTCTTTTTCTGCATCTCGAAGATACTTTCAATTTCACGCACGCTTGTAGCATCCTCAGGATTCTTATCGCTTCTTAGCTCACCCACGAACCTTGGAAATCGAAGTGCAAATCCCACACCTCTGTTGTCCCTGCCGGCTGTATGAAGAGGAGATCTTGTGAGCTCATCCGCAGTAACCGCAATAACAAATCTGGGCTCCACCCATACATCCGGCTCAATATCCGAATCCACACGGGCGTGACGGTGTGCAATAGCAGCGGTATCCAGCATGGACTTGAACTTGCCAAGTTCATCTTCAGTGAATCCGCTTCCGATTTTTGTAATAGTTTTAAACGTATCACTGGATTCATCGTACACTGCAGCTAAAACTCCACCGATGCCGAATCTGGCCCGAGCACCACGGCCAAAAAAATATCCCACAATACAGACATCAATAGTATCCGACAGCTCCTGGTTGTAGCTTTGCTTGAGCTTAATCCAATTGAA
>CAYWZR010000250.1:0-3216 GCA_964462885.1 uncultured Nitrospirota bacterium | reverse complement strand
CCTTGCTTTAATGTGTCTGCGGTCTTAATTACTTCATCAATATAATCCGAACGAGTCGACTCTTCCAGTTGATTGACCAGTGCCATGACCGGTGCGGCTAAATCCGATATGGCCTCCCAGTAGGCTTGACCGTCATCAACCTCGATGACATCAATTTCCATCTCTTCCAGTACGATATTTCTGAAGCCTGCTGATTTGAGGACATTTTGTAAACGCTCTGGATCTGCAAAAGCAAAAATACCGGGGGTTCCGGGAGGGGGAACAGGGAGGTTCATATACTTGCTTAATGTTTTCATGAGTACAACAACAAATGGATTTTTCTCCGGCGCTGCCCAGCAGGCCAGACTGATACGACCATAGTTTTTCAGCGCCTTATGGGCAGCTATGAGGCATTGCTGTGGTTCTGGCATAAACATCAAGCCCCAGCGTATGGTTACTGCATCAAAGGAACCTTCTATGAAATCCAGTGTTTCAGCATCAATACAGTGAAACTCGATATTTCTCAGGTCAGTTTTTGCGGTTTTCTCGCGGGCAACAGTGAGCATTTCATTAACCAGGTCAGTTCCGATTACCTTGCCGGAAGCACCAACAATTTGTGCCGCAGATATCGCAGGTTCTCCAGTGCCAGAGGCAATATCAAGCAGCCGGGAGCCAGAGGATATTTCAGACAGTTCAAGCATGCGTTTGGTGACAGGTGCTGCGCCCTTTCGCAACAGCTCATCACGCCGCCGCCAGCCTTTGGCAGCCGATGTCCAGTTATTTCGTTCGCGTTCTTTTAATTCGGATTTATCAGAGTTTGTCATATTTTATCTGCCTTTGAATAATATAGTTTGTTATTTAGACTCTGTCCATAAATTCAGTCTCTCTATCTGCCACTCCAGCAGTTCTTAAGCCGGAATCCAGTCTTTTCAATGAGTTCTGGATGCCCGATTAAAGACTTCGGGTATGATAAAAATAAAAAAAGGCAATTTATGGACAGACTCTATTTATACTTACGTTGATCGATTTGTCGCGAATAGAGGTGCTAAGATCTTGATGCTAAAAGCCTTTTAAAATGGAGTAGATATAAAAATATACATTATTTAATTATAAGTATATCATATAATTTCAACGCCTGTTGCCCAGCAGAGTGAAATTTTTAGTGAGGCAAAATATGAGTAAGGTGCTCGCAATTAATGGTTCGTATCGAGATGATGGTATTACTGATCAAGCTGTTGAGAAATTAGCTCAGGTTTTAGAATCTGTCGGCGCAGAAGTTGAGATCATTCTGCTCCGTGAATACCCTATTAAGTTTTGTCTGAACTGCCGAGAGTGTACACAGCAAACGGGTGATTCACCCGGTAAGTGTATACAGCATGATGATATGGAGGAATTAATCAATAAAATAGAGCGAGCCGATGGTTATATTCTTGCTTCACCTACTAACTTTGGTTCGGTCACTGCAATTTATAAACGTTTTCTGGAACGATTGATAGTGTATGCCTATTGGCCATGGGGTGTGAATTCTCCCAAGCTTAGAAAAGAAAACGTGCCAAAGAAAAAAGCAATTCTAGTTTCCTCATGTGCAGCTCCTGGAATTATTGGGCGTTTGATGTATGAAACCCATAAACAACTTAAAAAAACTGCTCAAATTATAGGAGCGGATACAGTTAGCAGGTTATTTATTGGATTAATTGCCAAAGAGTCTCATCAAATACTACCGAAAAGGGTACAGAAAAAAGTGAAAACATTAGTGGAGAGCTATGAACGAAAGAGAGGTTGAGCAAATCAGGAAAAAACTACTTTGTCTGAGATCAGAACTTTTAAAGCTTGATAAAATATCTAAGGAGACTAGTGATCCAGTAGAGCTGGACCAGGCTAGAGTTGGCAGGCTTTCCCGCATGGATGCTATGCAGGTACAGCAAATGGCGCAGGAAACTGCGAGGCGACGTCAGCATCAGCTTGTGAAGATAGAGGGTGCCTTACGTCGCATTGAATTAAGCGAGTACGGCGACTGTTTTATATGTAGTGAAGAAATAGATGTTCGTCGGCTTTCCGTTGATCCAACCTATACTCGCTGCATGAAATGTGTCGATAAATAAGGCACTGATTAATGAGATAAGAATGGCATCAATCAGTAGAATTATATCTGAAGTGCTCGAAATATAAACTTAGGGCTCACTCCAAGTTATTGGAATTGATACAAGACGAAGGTTTTTTTGCAGATGCAATTCTTTCTTTAAGTCTCGAAAATCTATCAGCAACCTTATCATTGCTTATAGCAATGGCAAGGGCTTTTCTTGTTCCAACAAACACAGCCACCTTTCTGGCCCTTGTAAGGGCCGTATAGATCAGGTTTCGTTGTAGCATAATATAGTGCTGCGTATGAACAGGTATAACAACCACAGGGTATTCGCTTCCCTGCGATTTATGTACAGAACAGGCATAGGCAAGAGAAATCTCATCCAGCTCTGAAAAATCATATTCAACAGGCCGCCCGTCAAACTCAATAACAACTACGTTATCCTCCTGATTTATACTGCGTATTATGCCGATATCGCCGTTAAAAACATCCAGATCGTAGTTATTACGCATCTGCATCACCTTATCGCTAATGCGAAAGGCACTACCTCCTTTGGTTACTGTTATACCTCCTCCTCCTCCTTCCGGGTTAAGGGCTTGTTGAAGAGCTATATTAAGGTTTCCGACACCAATAGTTCCACGGTGCATCGGACAGAGGACCTGTATGTCTTTGGCCGGATCAACGTGAAAATGCTCTGGCAGCCTCCTCGAAACCAGGGAAATTATCTGCCTGGCAACTCGTTCGGGATCGTCTTCTTCTATGAAGAAAAAGTCCTGATTCTCTGTGTTTTTGAGGAAAGGTTTCTCTCCTTTATTAATTCTGTTGGCATTAACGATAATCATGGAGTTACTTGCCTGCCGGAATATCTCTGTCAGCGAAACCACCGGCACAACGCCCGAGTTGATGATATCTTTAAACACATTACCCGGACCAACCGATGGAAGTTGGTCCACGTCGCCTACAAGTATTAGGGAAGCCCACGGCGGAATAGCCTTCAGAAGGTTGTTCATAAGAAGAATATCGATCATGGATGCCTCATCTATCACAACCAGATCAGCATCGAGCGGGTTGTTCTGATTACGCTGAAACCTCATCTTCTTAAACTCCAGAAGCCGATGTATGGTTTTAGCCTCCATACCGGTAAGTTCAGAAAG
>CAYWZR010000249.1:0-3217 GCA_964462885.1 uncultured Nitrospirota bacterium | reverse complement strand
GGGTAAGCGCATACTTATCTCAAGGAGACACACACCAGATATTATTCATGGAATTTGAAAATGATATTGAGATACCTGAACATTCTCATAGCGCGCAATGGGGTATAGTCGTAACTGGAGAAATTGAATTAACAGTTGATAGTAAGAAAGGATTATTCAAACAAGGGGATAAGTATTTCATACCCGAAGGGACAATACATTCTGCCAAAATAAAAGCCGGTTATTCTGATATAACTTTCTTTGCTGAAGCAAATAGATATAAAAAAAAATAGTAACTATTCAGGTCGAAATGCGGGTTCCGCAAAAATTTGAAAAAAGCATTGCACAAATGTGTATCTATTCTACACCATACTTCTCATAATATATTCCCGGCGAGCCGGGGTGTTTCGACCCATGTAGAAATCCAGAACATCAGGCACCTGCTTGATCTCTCGAACCTGAACTTCTCTGAGGCGCATATCCTTACCGATAAATTGCCCGAATTCACCAGGAGAGATCTCACCCAGGCCCTTGAACCTGGTGATTTCAGCCTTACGGCCCAACTCGCTTAGAGCGTTGGTTTTTTCATTTTCGCTGTAACAGTAAAGCGTGCGCTTTCCATCTCGAACACGATAAATGGGAGTATCAAGAATAAAGACGTGACCGTTGACAACAAGCTGCTCGAAGTAGGTGAGAAAGAATGTAAGAATAAGATTTCGTATATGTAGGCCATCCACATCAGCATCTGTGGCCAGAACTATCTTTTGATATCTAAGTCCGTCCATAGATTCCTCCACTCCAAGGGCGCGCATGATGTTATAAAGCTCTTCGTTTTTGTATATTTTTGCCAATTTTTCGCCGTGGCAGTTAAGGGGCTTCCCTTTAAGCGAGTATATCGCCTGGGACATCACATCGCGCGAGCTGACCATGGAGCCTGCGGCAGATTGTCCCTCTGTAATAAATATCATCGATTTATCAGCCCCGTTTTTTTGGTCTGTGAGATGTATCTTGCAGTCTTTAAGTTTCGGTATTTTAATGGCCGTTTTCTTTGCAAGTTCTCTGGCTTCCTTTTTTACCACCTGAAGATCCACGCGTATTTTTTCGTTCATAGCGATTTTTCTTAGAATCGCTTCGGCCACATCCAGGTTTCGGTGAAGAAAATCCTCCACATGTTTTTTGACCTCGCCAACAACCCAGCCCCTGATGTCTGTATTGCCGAGCTTGCTCTTTGTCTGCGATTCAAAGATAGGATCATCTATCCTGATAGACACGGCTCCAAGAATGCCCTCCCGTACATCAATAGCAGTGAAAGATTTTCCGGAAAATTCATTTATACCTTTTAGAATTCCCTCTCTGAAGGCCGATTGATGTGTGCCGCCGTCAGGGGTATACTGGCCGTTTACAAAGGAATAGTAGGTATCGCCGTAAGCGTCTGTATGAGTAAAAGAGAATTCGATCCGCTCGCTTTGATAATGAACCAGAGGATATAACGCCGACTCGCCTATTTCAGCATCAAGAAGATCGTACAAACCTCGTTCCGATTTGATGGTTTTTCCGTTATATGTGAGGGTCAAGCCGGAGTTTAAGCATGCGTAGTGCCAGAGCCTTTTTTCTAAAAAACTCTCCTGAAACGCGTAAACCGGAAATATCTCGCCATCCGGTTTAAAGGTTATGGCAGTACCGTTTTTTTCGGTGGCATCGCCGGTGTAATCATTTTCTAATTTGCCTCGCTTAAATACCGCTTCACGGTACTTTCCATCGCGTATGGATCTTACAATAAAATGCTCTGATAGAGCATTTACAGCTTTACTGCCAACGCCGTTTAGTCCAACCGAAAATTTAAACACCTGCGAATCGTACTTGGCACCAGTATTTATTTTGGAGACACAATCCACCACTTTTCCAAGCGGAATGCCGCGACCGAAATCCCTGATGCTGACAGTATCGCCCTTTATTTGCACATCGATACGCCGTCCGTGGCCCATAACAAACTCGTCAACCGAGTTGTCTATCACCTCTTTAAGTAGAACGTATATGCCGTCGTCGTGGTTAGAGCCGTCTCCAAGCCTGCCAATGTACATCCCGTATCTGAGTCTGATATGTTCAAGAGAAGAGAGGGTTTTTATTCGGCTCTCGTCGTATACAGCAGATGTCTTTGGAGCATAAAGCGGATGTTTGGAAGATTCACTTTTTTCTTTTTTTTCGCTTTTCACATTATCCTTATCCTTCAGTTCTTTTTTCTGAGTCTTCAGTTCTTTTCTCTCCTGCCTTTTGAGCAATAGTTCTCATTGTTTGAAATACATAAGCGGCAGCCACAAGTTGATAGAATATGCCGATCACCGGAAACTGTATGCCTGTAAAAACAAAAGCTGCCTCTATCACCACAGCCGGTGTTACAGAAACGGCTGTCAGCCGGAGTATAGTATCAAAATCCAGACCTGGGGCTTTCTGCACAAGCCACACCCTGGCCAGAATTGCATAGGCAAGGACTTGTAAAACACGATAGATGTAACCAATGGCAAGCGCTACCGGATAGAGAAAAAATGGAAGTACAGACTTTATATCGTTTGCCCACGACAGAATATTTTCCTTGCTTATAACAATATCGCCTAGGTCGGACAGAGGCACCTCGCTGACATTACCGCCACCCATCCACCTGAACTGAAGCGTTGAAAGGGTTATGAGAATCATAGCATCTGTGTTTTCGAGTGAGACAACACTACCTGTGGTATCGAATATAGCAATTGGTTGCCCTTTACTTTCAAGCACAAATGGTTGCTTAGCTTCAAGGCTGGCCTGACCATCTTTTACCTGGATTACAGGCAGAGATTCGAGAATGACCGGAAGTTCGTTACTTACAAAGCCGGAGAAGGAGCGTGAAATTGCACTTGTATGAAGAATCGAAGCAATCGCAAGAAGAAATAAAAGATACAGCAATCCCCGCCCTTGCCTGACATTTTTGACCTCGTCATATAAATCAACCAGATAAAAAGACTTTAGGACTGTTGCCGGAAAAGATGTTTTATTAGTGGATTTCAGGTTGTCAGTTTCTGGGCTCACAGTTCAGAATCGGCTACTTCACGCCCCTCCATAAACCGGCTTACTATCTCCAGAAGTTTTTGCGTCTGTATGGGTTTGGTTAAATATGCATCAGCCCCCAAATCTATAGCACGTTGCCTGTCTTCTTCAGCACCTTCGGTGGTGATGATAATCACAGGTATATGCTTGTAGTCGATAC
>CAYWZR010000248.1:0-3251 GCA_964462885.1 uncultured Nitrospirota bacterium | reverse complement strand
CAAGGTTCTAGATCTGCAACTTGGTAAAATTGCTCCAACCCGATCTAAACGGCAAACTCCACCGTACTTTTTAACCCGTTGTTTAGCCGATTCATCGGTATTATGATCTTTTCCTACTTCTCACTTCACGTACAAGGTGGCCGACTAAACCTTTGCCTCGTCCGGAACTTACTACCCACTATTCTTTGCCCAGCTTCTCCTGGCGTACTTAGGGCTTATCCCAAAATAACTTAACGTTTTCGCATCTCATCTTCGGGCCGTCTTTGACTGTTTCTTAATCGCAAAATCCTCAAAATAGCCCTGCTATTCCTTCGGTTTTGCTCAATCGGACCAGGCAAATCCAATTCAAAGCTGAGCGCGAAAAACGCAAGTTATTTTGTGACAAGCCCTAAGCGGTCAATTAACCGCTTAAAAAGAAAAATATATTTCAATACCACATCACTTCTACCACGCCTTGAATGGCACCGGCATAAAGGTTATAAGAAAGACTACGATAGAAAGCCATCCCATCAACTTCCTTCGATGGTCTAGCTCGACAAACGGCAGAACCACTGGAGGATGTTTTTTTCCGAGAATCAACATCAACACACCCCAGACCGCCCAACCCGGCCATAACCAAAAACCAAGCGCTATCAATACTGGAATAGCTATTGTTGATATTAGCGCGTGCCGTTCAGGTCCAAACAGAGCATAATTAATATGGCCGCCGTCAAGCTGACCGATCGGTAACAGATTCAATGTTGTGATAAACATGCCTATCCAGCCGGCAAATGCCACAGGGTGAAGCATTACTTCATTTTTATCGGGATCAACACCAAGCACAAGGTAAGAAAGGAGTTTGAACATAAGTGAATCACCAAGAGCAAGAGTTCCGTCTGGAATACCGGTGATCGGCACTACATCCGAATAAAAAAGCCCCACAACCACCGCAATCACAGCCACTACAAAACCTGCCAGTGGGCCAGCAGCCCCTATGTCCATAAGCGCCCTTCTATCGATTATCGGCGGGCGCATCTTGATAACCGCCCCCATGGTACCTATAAACGACGGCGCCGGAATGAAGTAGGGCAGCGAAGCAGGCGTGCCGTGATATTTGGACATAAGATAATGTCCCATCTCGTGTGTCAGCAGAATCGTCATTAGAGTAGCCGAAAAAGGAACTCCATCAAGCAAGCGGGCAGGAACTTTCAATAATTCCAATAAGGCCGCTCCTTTCATCATCGCACCAGCCGCCAAGGTGCTAAGACAGGTAGCAACAAACAATGCCACATGAATAAAAGTAAGACGTCCCTCAGGCATGTCAGACCTTCTCCCTCATATTCGGATTCAGGACAGCTACCTTTGGATTCTCCCCCACAACCGAGCCGAGCAGATCGTAGTCCTGAGCCCCTGTTATTTGCACTTTAACAAAATCTCCAGGTGATAGGTTCGAACTAATTATCACATTGCAATCAATCTCAGGAGCATCCGCGCTAGTCCGACCGATTGCGGTATTTCCATCGCATTCATCAATCAGCACATCTTTTTTAACACTTCCAACCATGTTTAAATTACGCCTATAAGATATCTCCGCTTGTAATCCCATCAGCCGGTCAAGCCGGTCCTTCATCACACTCTTTGGTATCTGATCTTTCATTGCAGCGGCAGAAGTTCCTTCTTCCTTCGAAAACATAAATGCTCCCACCCGCTCCAGCTTGGTCTCTCTGATAAAATCAAGAAGCCCCTCAAACTCTTTTTCCGTTTCACCGGGAAAGCCTACGATAAAAGAACTACGGATCGCAACATCCGGCAAAACACCGCGAATTTTTTCAATAAGACGTCTTGAATCTATCTCTTCCGAGCGCCGCCGCCCCATGCGCAGCAGAACCGACGGCTCCGAATGCTGAAGCGGAATGTCCAGGTAGGAGCAGATATTTTTAGCTGACTGCATAAAATCCAGCAGGCTCTCAGTAATCGCATTCGGGTATGCATACATAATACGAATCCAACGAAAATCCAGTTTTGAAAGCATGCGTAAAAGGCCCTCGAGATTTTGATCACCCCGAGAATTTCCCAGATCTTGCCCATAAGCGGTGGTATCCTGGGCAACGATAATTAATTCCTTAACACCTTTTTTTGCCAGCTCTTCAGCCTCTGCCACAAGTGTATCCGGAGTACGGCTGATATAGGGCCCTCGTATAGAGGGAATAGCGCAGTAGGTACAGCGGTTGTCACAGCCTTCCGCAATTTTTAGATATGCATAATGAGAAGGGTTAAGAAGCGAACGAGTTATTGAAAGTGGAATCTTTTTGGAGGGAACCGATTGCTCAATCCCAAGATGTTTAAGAATCCGCTCTTCCTCTCCTACTGCGAAGAAAGCTTCTACCTCGGGCAAATCCTCTTTAAGCTCACGCATGTAGCGAGCCGGAAGGCAGCCCATGACCAACACTCGTTTTCCGGTTGCAACGACATTCAGAATTGTTTCAACAGACTCAGCTTTGGCCGACTCTATAAATGAGCATGTATTAATAAGTATTACATCAGCCTCTTCCAGACCGGTACGGTCGTGTTCGGGGTGGTCCTCTAAACGAGCGAGCAAGCTCTCTGAATCCACCTGGTTTTTAGGGCAACCTAGACTTATAAGCGAATACTTCATAAATAATTCATAAACAATTCCTAGTTAATTCCTAATAGTCTTCAGCCTTCAGTCTATCCACCTAAACTATTCAGGAGCGATACTTTATTACTGCATGCTTTATAAGAAAATAACCTGCCAAAGCCGATACCAGACCTACCACGGTTGTACCGACCACAAAGGGAACCAGGTAGTATAGTAAATCATGTGTTAACGTGCTGAAAGAGGTATTCAACCAATCAATATCAGGCGGCGGCATGTCTGAACCTGCCAGAGCAAGACCGACCCAGAGGCAAAAAGAGTATATGGGAATAGTTGTCCATGGGTTATTTATAAGAACCCCCGCAATGGTAACTCTCTTGCTCAACTTGAAAACATGCGGCAATACAAAGCCAAGTATTGTATGAAGACCGATCAAAGCCGACATGGCAATAAACGCACCCAGCGCAAAGGCGATTCCTATCCTGTGCGGCGAATCATCCACTGCGAGTACTTGTTTCAAATTCTCTTGAAACTTCATGACAAATTAGGGCCTTTCCAGGCCTCGCTCCTTACTTAGATTCTGTCCATAAATTCAGTCTATCTATCTGTCATTCCGGCAGTTCTTAAGCCGGAATCCAGTCTTTTCAATGAGTTC
>CAYWZR010000247.1:0-3273 GCA_964462885.1 uncultured Nitrospirota bacterium | reverse complement strand
GGGGTAGACATAAGATTGTACAACGTGATCTACCAGGCCGTGGATGAGGTAAAACAAGCGTTAGAGGGTATGCTTGCACCAACGCTGGTTGAGAAAATACTGGGCCGGGCTGAAGTGCGGCAAACCTTTCAGGTATCCCGCCTTGGTATGATTGCCGGGTCTTATGTTCTGGATGGCATAATAAGCCGCAAGAGCTCTGGAGTTCGTGTTATACGGGATAACGTGGTAAGTTACGACGGCAAGCTAGGCTCTCTGAAGCGCTTTAATGACGATGCCAAGGAAGTCGCCACTGGTTATGAATGTGGTATCACAATCGAGAACTTCAACGATATAAAAGTTGGTGACATTATCGAAAACTACATAATAGAGTCGGTGGCTACTAAGTTTGAAGAGCAGAACAACTCGCAAGGATAATGGAAACGTCACAAGCCTGTTGACTTTTCAAAATAAAAGATGTCATCATAGCCACTAAGTTTCTGGAGTACTTGTAAAAAGTAAGGCTACAAAGACTTTATGCTTTGTAGCTTTTTTTTATTACGATCTGGATTCTTTAGGAGTTTAGTTTATTAAGGAGGTAAATCTGTATGGCAAACGGAACTGTAAAATGGTTCAATGAATCCAAGGGTTTCGGCTTCATAACCCAGGATGATGGTGGCCCCGATGTTTTTGCTCACTACTCTGAGATTCAGGGCGATGGTTTCAAAAGCGTGGCCGAAGGCGATGCTGTAAGCTTTGATGTCGTTGAAGGCGACAAAGGCCCTAAGGCAGCAAATATCGTAAGGCTCTAAACCTGTAAACCTAAAGGCAGGTCTCGTTAAACCGAGGCCTGCTTTTTCAATAACCCACCAGATTTTCTTACTTCTCAAACTTTGAACATTCTTTAGTATTTGTAGTAAATTTGTTTGTTCAATTATCACCATAACAATCATATGTTGGTATTTTTTTAAAATTAATCATTAATCAGGGGGGCAACTATGGCAACGCGTTCAGGCATGTACAGTAGTAATAAAAGAAAAAAAGAACTGTCGCGAAAGAAAAAACAGGAAGAGAAAAGACTGAAACGTCAAAAGAACACTAAAGACCTTTCTCAAGACTTAGAAAGTACGGACTTGGTAAATGTTGAATCAGAGTCAACTGAAGAGACTCCCGCAGTAACGGACGAAGACACCTCAGAAGTAACAAATGATAAATGAGTATATGAATAGACGAGAAGAAAACAGTTATAAGAAAATTATTTTTGAAAAAATAAAAAACCTTTTACTTCTTCTTATCCTTTTCTATCCTGCCCCATGTATCGCGTAGTGATACTGTTCTGTTAAATACAAGTGCATCGCTAGAGGAATCAATAGAGTCAACGCAGAAGTAGCCATGTCGTAAAAACTGGTACTTGCTTCCAGGTATCGCACTTTTTAAAGACGGTTCAACACGGCATGATGTTAAGGTCTCTAATGAATCTGGATTCAGAAGTGACTTGAAATCAACCCCATCTTTTTCGCTTAATAATGGGTTAGACGAGGAAAAGAGATTATCATATATGCGAATTTCTGCTTCCAACGCATGTTCGGTCGAAACCCAGTGCAGAGTCCCCTTGACCTTACGCCCGTCTGGAGAGGCTCCACCTCGTGAGTGCGGATCATAAGTGCAGTGGAGCTCAATCACTTTGCCGGTCTGTTCATCCTTAATTACACTTTCACATCTGATAAAATACGCATGCTTAAGCCGTACTTCACGACCCGGAGCCAGGCGGAAAAATTTTTTTGGCGGCTCCTCACGAAAGTCATCCTGTTCTATATAAATCACCCTGGAAAAAGGAATCTTCCGTATGCCCATGCCTGAATCATCGGGATGATTTTCGGCCTCCAGCATCTCTACCTGTTCTTCGGGATAGTTGTCAATGATAACCCGAAGTGGGCGTAACACTGCCATAGCACGCGGGGCTAGGCGATTCATCTCTTCACGGATACTCTGTTCAAGAAATGCAATATCAACTGTACTGTTTTTCTTGGAGACTCCGATCCGCTCACAAAAATTCCGGATCGATTCCGGTGTGTAGCCGCGCCGCCTTAAACCGGATATCGTGGGCATGCGAGGGTCGTTCCATCCCGTAACATGATCACTTTCTACCAGTGCCAAAAGCTTTCGTTTACTAAGGACAGTGTAGGTAAGCTCAAGACGGGCAAACTCGATCTGTTGAGGATGACAATCTACATTAAGTTCATCGAGAAACCAGTCGTATAGTTCGCGGTTATTTTCGAATTCCAGCGTACATAAAGAATGAGTTATTCCTTCGATAGAATCCGAAAGGCAATGTGCAAAATCGTACATAGGATAGATATTCCATTTATTGCCTGTTCTGTGATGCTCCAGCCGGCGGATACGGTATATAAGAGGATCTCTCATCTTCATGTTGGGAGAGGCCATGTCGATCCTTGCTCTAAGTACGTGTGAACCGTCCTCAAACTCTCCGGCACGCATACGCTGAAGCAGATTCAGATTTTCTTCAACTGAGCGGGTACGATAAGGGCTATCACTGCCTGGCTCGGTCACGGTGCCGCGGTACTTTCTTATGTCATTTTCACTCAGACTGCAAACGTATGCCTTGCCGTCCTTAACCAACTCTAAGGCGTAGCAATATAGTCGCTCGAAATAATCAGAGGCATAGAATAGACGGTCGTCCCAGTCAAAACCAAGCCATCGAACATCTTCCTTGATCGACTCCACATATTCAATGTATTTCTTGGTAGGGTCAGTGTCGTCAAGCCGTAGATTGCACAGGCCACCCGTGTTTTCGGAGGCAATGCCGAAATTAAGGCAGATTGATTTGGCGTGTCCAATGTGTAGATAGCCGTTTGGTTCGGGTGGAAATCGTGTATGAATTCGTCCTTCGTTTTTGCCTGTCTTAAGGTCTTCGGCAATAATAGTGCGTATGAAATCAAGCGAATTAGTGTGGTCTGTTAATGTCATAATTTAAAAGTAGAGTATATATTTTATTAGTCATCTGAAACTTGTCAAACTGTCTTAAATTCCTTTTAAAAGACAGATCGTATTGGGTTAAAGGTGTGATTTGCCCTATATTTGCTGTCTGTCCATAAATTCAGTTCTCCTATCTGTCATTCCGGCAGTCCTCAAGCCGGAATCCAGTATTTGCAAGGAGTTCTGGATTTCCGACTAAAGACCTAGGGCATGACAAAAATAAAAAAAGATAATTTATGAACAAATTCTAATTACAGGTTCAACCCTTTTAAATGACGGATGTGTCACTTTTTAACCAGG
>CAYWZR010000246.1:0-3347 GCA_964462885.1 uncultured Nitrospirota bacterium | reverse complement strand
CGCTAGCTTCCTGGCTTTGAGTAGCTGTTCCTGCCGTAGGTCCAGCTCCTCCACCATTTGGTTGAAGGCATGGATCAGGCCGGAGATTTCATCTTTTGTCTTTACAGCCTCTGGAATCGAGACGAAGTGGCCATGCGCTACTTCCATTGCGGCATGTTGCACAAGTGAAAGCCGTTTTAGAATGCTTCGAGTCTGAGAGTAAAAGACCAGGACTACCAGGATGAAAGCAATCGAGGTTACCGCAACGAAAATAATAGTTGTCCACTTGATGGCTCGATGGATTTGGTTTCGTTTGACAAACATAAGATGTTGGGAAAAATCCACCAATTTCTTCCCGATATGCCGAATCGATACAACATTATATTGCCCGCGGGAGTGCCCGTCTTCAAGAAACCTACGGTAATGCGAAAGATCCAAGCGGAACTTGGCAACGGCATCGGTTTCGGCCACTTTCCGTATGTCTTTCTCCAGGTTATTGCTGTCTTGTTCGAGGCGATTCAGGTACGCGATTACTTGTTGGTAATTTTCCGACTCACCCTTAAATAAAAGGTTCTTCTCGTATCGACGTAACTCCAACACGTTATTGAAGAAGTTGTAGAAGCGTTCGATGGCGAAAAAATCAGCCTTTAGCACAAATGTGTTGGAAATAAGTGACGCTACCAGAAGGACGATGAGACAGAAGATAACAGCAAAGAGTATCGCAAGACGTCGCCGGATTGTTTTATGTTCGAAGTCTAACTTCACAGCAAAATAAGGTTTTCTAATGGAGAGTACCCGAAGTTTAAGCCATACAGAGTGGGATTGCAAGTATCACATTGCTTACGCACCAAAGAGCAGGGGAAAAGCATTATTAAGGAGAGGAACCAAAACATTCTGTTACAACACGGGTTTGACTAGTATCTACATTTTATTTTAGCTTAATTAACGTGGAATGACGATTATTATAAACAAGGAAGGATTCTTACGTGTCTAGACAGATGTATAGCTACGAGGTGAAAATATGTGTCGTTTAAGTGCGATTACTTCAAGCGAATATTTTTCTCCTATAGAAAATATTTTAGCCCTGGAAACAATGAAAGAGGGACATGATGGATCAGGCCTCGGCCTCATGCTGAAGGACTTGGGCGGAGAGTTCGAAAACCTGAAGGATCACCCTATTCTTTCTGGCATATGCTCGGATAAGGGGCTGACAATGCTGGACGACTACATGAAAAACAAGGGGTTTAGCGTAAAGCATATGTGGACCCCTAAAATACGTGCGGTGCCCGGGATAAAGAAACGAGGTCATTATATAGCTAAAGCTTACGCATACCCTGAAAATTATCAGGATAAAACCATGGCTGAAAAAGAAGACCTGCTTCTTAGAACCCGCCTGGAACTAAGAGCCATTGGAGAAGTGGACGAATCAATCTTTGTTTTTTCTTTCTATCCAGACATTCTTACCCTTAAAGAGGTAGGAGATCCTTTGGAGGTTGGGGAATTTTTCGGGCTTGATACTCGTCAGCTAAAGGCAAAAATAGTTCTGGCACAGGGACGGCAAAACACAAATTATGCCATTTATCTTTATGCATGTCATCCATTTTTTATGCAGGGCTACGGCACAATGACAAACGGCGAAAACACGGCTTTTGTGCCCATACGGGAGTTTCTTGCAGGCCGTGGCAACCCCGGATATATGGGCTACAACTCAGACAGCGAGGTTTTTGCACATATACTGCACTATACCTGTCGCACATTGGGCTATCCTCTTACTTATTATAAAGATGTTATTACACCGCTTAAAACCGGTGAAATTGATAATCGAAGCGACAGGGAGGCTCTCAGGCTGATCAAAAAATCCTTAAGACCGCTCTGCATTGATGGCCCGAACTGCGTCATAGGTTTTACACCTGACGGATCGGTTTTCATGGTGCAGGACGCAAAAAAACTCAGACCCGGTGCTGTGGGCGGCGTAAAAGGCAGGTATGCTCTAATGTCAGAGGAGTGCGGCATAAACAGAGCTGTACCTGACCGCAATCAGTCAGAGGATATTTATCCGATGAAATATGACATGGTAATTGTTACGCCCAACGCCGAGGAGATCACGGTATGGAACCAGCTACAAAACTAGACAATAACTACGCTCTGACGTTACAGGACTTTCCCTATATCATAGAGTGGAGGGAAGACCGGTGTACCCGGTGCGGACGTTGCACCGCTGTATGCCCTGTAAAAGCGATTGAGTCCACGGTACATGCCAGACGGGTTGTTCAGTCAGAGGGGAGAGGTCCCACGCCGACTGTTAAGAGGGTTACAAGCCAGGTGGTTGTTCAGATACAAGATATAGACCGCTATTGTACGGGCTGCGGAACCTGTGCACTGGTCTGTCCGACCGAAGCGATAACGCCGGGCTATAACAGCCATCACAGGTTTTTGTTTTATAAAAACAAAACCGGAGCGCCTTACAGACGGGGCGGCCGCAGGAATGATCCTTCACCTTCAACGGTTGACCAGCTCAAATTCACAAGGATATCAATGCTTACCGACCCGGCCCTTGATGCTGGCAGGCATGAGTTCAATGTACGCACATTGCTGGGACGAAATCTGCCGCCTGAAAAACTGCCTCTTCGTGTAAGGGGCGGAAAACTGGTTAAATTTGATGGTACATTCATACCTCCTGTAAGAGAGATTTTTCCTATAAGAATCGGGGGAATGTCAATCGGAGCTCTATCACCTCATATGTGGGACGGCCTTGCCATGGCAGTCGCATACTTAAACGAAGTAGAAGGTTTGCCAGTGGTTATGTGTACGGGCGAAGGGGGGATTCCGCCCAGTCTTCTTAAGTCCCGTTTTGCAAAATATTTCATACTGCAAATAGCTTCGGGATATTTTGGATGGGACGAAATAGTCCACGCAATTCCAGACATGAAGGAAGATCCTGCGGCCATAGAAATTAAGTACGGCCAAGGAGCAAAGCCGGGAGACGGCGGCCTGCTTATGGCTTACAAGGTGCTGAAACTTATCTCTGAAATCCGCGGTGTGCCCCAGTTTATCGATCTGGCATCCCCCCCGACTCACCAGACCAAATACTCTATTGAAGAAGCTGTGGCCAAGATGATCCAGGCCATGTCAATGGCATGGGGATTCCGCGTGCCTGTGTATCCGAAAATTTCCGGTACAAAAACCGCTCAGGCGGTATTGAACAACTTAGCCCGAAACCCTTATGCCGCAGCGCTTTGCATTGATGGTGAAGATGGAGGCACTGGTGCGGCTTACAATGTCTCGATGGATAAAATGGGACATCCCATAGCTTCAAACATACGGGATTGCTATCTGGATTTGGTCAAACAAGGTAAGCAGAACGAACT
>CAYWZR010000245.1:0-3351 GCA_964462885.1 uncultured Nitrospirota bacterium | reverse complement strand
CTATGCGCGTCCAAACAACTGCGTCATGGTCAGTTTTCACCAAACACGTCTCCTGAGAGAATTTTTTCGAGAACAGGATGCTCCGGAACCAGAGCTACTCTAAGACCAACAGCATCGGCCAGCCGAACCAGAGTTGAAAACTGTATGTCAGATGCTTTTTTTGCACGAGATAATGTTTCCTGTGATATCCCAGCCTTCTCTGCAATATCTTTCTGCTCAAGATTTTGTTTTTTTCCTTCAAGAACAATTTGGTCAAGCAGTGTAAAGATAACATTTTGCATGTAGTTGACTCCTCTATCAATTATACTAAATATTTTAAGTTAAATTGATACTATTATCAATTGTAGAGTTGATTATGTAGTCAATTTTATTATTAATAGCAACTAGATTAACACATGTATCAAATTGATAAAACCTCTCAGCACAACATGATTCGACCTCTACTGCACGGGGACTATTTACTTTTGTGATCAATCTGTTAAAATGGCTGCTATGATTGAAACGAGAAAGCCATATGTTATTACGCGGCAAAAAGTTATCTTTGACTATGACAAGCTGCATTGTGACACGCCTGAGAAACTTCTTAAAAGTAAGCTTTTTGAGGAAATAGTAGACCGTTTTATCGGAAAAATAACTTCAAAAGGAAGCTCTATTTTTGTCCATATCAAGAAATGTCTACCTTCTCTACAAAACGATAAGATGCCTGGATACTTTGTGGCGCTCTTCAGGCTTCTATCAAGTCATACAGCAGAAGAGATTACCGAGATAACAAACGAATATAGCGCTATTCTGGCAGAAAAAGAATATTTATATGAGTTTATCGAAGAGCTGTATAACTACTGGAGAAGATTCGAACGGTTCGTTTATATTGAAGCTCCGAAAAGATCGCAGTACACAAAGAGCAGTCCACATCATTCCCTGTTCATAAAATCAAATGAGGAATTTAAGAACACTGTCCTCTCTGTTTATAGAACGGTAAGGGAAAACCTGCTTGGTAAAAATCCACGAGTATACCGGCAACTACCAGCTGGTGCTAACATGGGCATGCTCCTTGAAAAGATAGACTGGCATGCCCCGGATCTCTATGCGCCGTTACTGGAGATCCCCTTTGTTCGCCTTTCGCTGATCGAGCCGCCTGTGATTCTATACCCTGTAATGAATACAAGAAAAGGCCGGTTTGAGGAGATACAGCAGTTAGATGAAAAAATGCTTACTTTGAATCCGGA
The DNA here is from genome assembly GCA_964462885.1 of uncultured Nitrospirota bacterium. Taxonomy (GTDB): domain Bacteria; phylum Nitrospirota; class Thermodesulfovibrionia; order SZUA-242; family SZUA-242; genus JALUUO01. Next base: position 2,125 of record CAYWZR010000245.1, on the reverse strand, counting down.
TGAGTGGTTCTGTTTTCCGGCAAAGGTAGGCGGATTGATCGGCTTTATCTATTTTCATCGTGATTTTGTATCACTCGGACTATCGCTCGGCAACCTTTTTGAGATTGCCGAATATGAGGAAATCAGCAATAAAAAGCCGGATCTCATGCTTCTTTTCGGCCTCAAAAATGACCTGCCTGGAGATACGGTTTTTTATGAGGACAATTCTGACGGCACTCTTGTGGGCCTGATCAGACATTCTGAAGACGTAGATTATTTCGGTTACTTCAAGAAGATGACGCTGACTCTTCACAACATTGCAATGCTGAAAAAAGGACGGTTTCCTGTCCACGGTGCGATGGTTTATATCAGGCTCAAAGACGGAAGTGAAGCGAACGTTGCAATAATTGGCGATAGTGGGGCAGGAAAATCAGAGACGCTTGAAGCTCTTCGTACCCTTGCAGAAGATCATATCTGCGAAATGAGGATCATTTTCGATGATATGGGATCTCTTGGAATTGATCAAAACGGATCGGTAGCCTGCTACGGAACAGAGATAGGAGCATTTGTGCGGATCGATGATCTACAGCCTGGATATGCGTATGAGGAAATTGATAGAAGCATTTTCATGAATCCAGATAAGACAAATGCGAGACTTATAATACCAATAACCAGGTATCATCACATTGTTAAGGGCTACCCTATAGACATGCTTCTGTATGCCAATAATTATGAACAGATCGATGATGACCATCCCGAGATTGAATTTTTTTCAACATCAGAGGATGCCCTTTCGGTCTTCAGAAACGGAGCTCGTTTTGCAAAAGGAACGACGGATGAAAAAGGGCTTGTTTACACATATTTTGCCAATCCCTTTGGTGCACCTCAGCGCAGGGAAAAACATGAAGAGGCCGCGACTTCCTATTTCCAAAAGATGTTCGATACCGGAGTAAAACTAGGGCAGATACGAACTCGACTCGGTATCGAAGGATTTGAACAAATTGGGCCACGGACTGCTTCGCTAAAACTATTCAAAATTATTCAAACGCTATTTGGTCAAAAATAAATAAGCCATAATAGCCACAGGCGTTTCTCCTTACTTGCCGATACATTTTCACATCTGATAAGGTATCAGGGCTGAGATTTGGTTAAAACAAAAAGCTAAAACAGTTCTAACCTTCAACCATCTGTACCTATTTCTTTAAAACTATCTTTAAATTATTTTTAAATTATCTTTAAATTATCTTTGGAATTTTTTTAACCTTTTAAAACAATGGGACTAAATTGTGGAATAGTCGGACTTCCGAATGTGGGCAAGTCCACCATCTTTAACGCTTTGACAGCCGCGTGTGCGGAATCGTCCAACTATCCATTCTGCACTATTGACCCAAACGTGGGAATGGTAAAGGTGCCTGATCCGCGACTTAATGCCCTTTCCGACCTTGTAAGCCCGGAACGTGTAGTACCAGCAGTGGTTGAGATAGTCGACATTGCAGGCATTGTGGAAGGTGCAAGCAAGGGAGAAGGGCTTGGTAACAAGTTTTTAGGAAATATTCGCTCGGTGGATGCGATCATACATGTGGTTCGATGTTTTGACGATGACAACGTAGTACACGTATATGGATCAACAGATCCAATACGCGACTTAGAAGTGATTCAGGCCGAACTTGCACTGGCTGATCTTGAAACCGTGGAAAAACGGATTGAAAAGGTTGAAAAAATATCAAAATCAGGAGACAAAAAAGCCAAAGAGTCACTGAATATTTACCAAAAAGTTCGAGATGAGCTTAACCGTGGAGGACAAGCAAGAAACATATCTCTTGGAGCAACCGGGCAGGAGGGAATTAAAGATCTTTTTCTGCTGACAGCCAAGCCGGTGATATATGTGGCAAACGTATCTGAAGATGACTTGCAGGCCGGCAATAAACACGTAGAGGCTCTTAAAGATACAGCGGCAAAGGAAAACGCTGGCCTGGTTGTTATCTCAGGCCAGATAGAGGCGGAGATTGCCGAGCTGGAGGGTGATGAAAGACAGGCATTTCTGGAAGAGATGGGGCTGAAAGAGGCGGGCCTGGACAGGATGATTAAAGCCTGTTATGACATGCTTGGCCTTATCACTTTTTTTACCGCAGGTCCACAGGAGGTC
>CAYWZR010000244.1:0-3402 GCA_964462885.1 uncultured Nitrospirota bacterium | reverse complement strand
GTGGATACCGAAGGCATCAAGTGAGTCGTCATAACCGAGCTTACCTTTCATAATGACAGCCACATAACAAATAACACCTGCAACACCTCCTATTGCTATGGATGCCGCTGGAGTAACAAAACCTGCGGCCGGTGTTATAGCAACGAGACCAGCCACAATTCCAGAGGCAACACCAAGAGCTGAGGGTCTCTTTTGGTAAATCCACTCGCCGAACATCCACGTACAGCATGCTGCTGCGGCAGCAACCTGAGTGTTAGCAAAGGCAAGGGCAGCAGATCCGTTTGAAGCAAGAGCTGAGCCTGCGTTGAATCCGAACCAGCCAAACCATAACAGGCCTGCTCCAAGCAGAGTAAGCGTCATGTTGTGAGGAGGCATCGCCATACGAGGCCAGTCCTTTCTTTTTCCTATTATCCAGATAGCGGCAAGCGCTGAAACACCAGAGGAAATATGCACAACAGTTCCACCTGCAAAATCGAGTGTTCCCATTTCAAGAAGCCAGCCGCCTTCTCCCCAAACCCAATGGGCAAGCGGATCATATATTAAAGTTGACCATAAGAGAACAAAAATAAGATATGCTCCAAATTTTACTCTCTCTGCAATTGCGCCTGCAATAAGAGCAGGAGTGATTATTGCAAACATACCCTGAAACATCACAAACACCAGCTCCGGTATGCTGCCTGAAAGTGATTCCGGTCCGACCCCTCTTAAGAACATTTTGCCAAGCCCGCCGACAAAAGAACCGCCTCCTGGTCCGAAGGCTAAAGTGTAACCCACAACAACCCACTGAACTCCAACTACACCAACAACAGCAAAAATATGCATCATTGAGGAAAGCACGTTCTTTTTCCGAACCATTCCACCGTAAAAAAGAGCAAGCCCAGGCAGCATCAACAGCACCAGCGCTGATGAAATCAGCATCCATGCTGTGTCTCCCGAGTCGGCCTTATCAGCAGCTAATGCCAGCATTGGCATGCAAAAAGACAATACAAAACCTGCAAAAATAGCCATTACATGCTTTAACTTCACTTTCTTCATATTCTTCATAATCTTCATAATATTATGTTTCTCCCTGTTGTCAGCAGTTAATTTTAAAATAATTTTCAAACATAAAAGTCAGATATAATAACTTTTTTGATATGACAACACAATCCATAGCGAGGATAATTCGAGGACTTTGGCCAGCTATGTTTTTCAAGCGGGCCGGAGTTTTTCAGAAATCCAGCACCCATGCAGGTATTGGCATAAGTCTCTACCTTCTAAATGTGCGCAGGTTAAAAACACTTAAAGCAGTTGTTGAGCGCTCTCATGTCAATTACAGCTAATTCTGGATTTAAGCTCCATAGGGTAAATTTAAATTCCAACTCTAACTCTCTTAATTAATCTCACTCGACAATTGTCTCCTACATTCTATATTTTCCCTCAAAAATAACAGGATTATTATCCTAAAACAAGGAGTTATATTTTATAAATAGACTCTAAGCAACAGGTCCTAAAAGCTTAAACAGTAAGGACTCAAGAATAAGAGACTCCGGTTTCCCAGAAGTCTTAAGTTCAACATCCGCATAATGAAGGGCTTCAAATATGTTTTTAAAGGAACCCTTTTTGTTCTGCTCCCGTTTGAACATCTGGCGATAGTGCCACCCGATTATTCCTAGCATCGAAACAGCATCCTGCCCGGATTCACGAAGAGCCTTCATAATACGAAGAGCTCGCTCTATGTTTCCTCTTTTGATCGCCTCTACAATAGAAAAAGGCGTGTATTCCCGAACATTGCCGACAACTTCTTCCACTTGCTCCACTCCTATTTCCACAGCGTCGGATATGTTTTTGGATTTATTTTCGGATTTATTTTCGGATAAGTAAAGTTTCTCTAATTCCATAGAAAGAACCGCCAGGTCCGGCCCGATCAGATCAAGCAAAAGCTTGTGGGCATCGCTGGTAAGTTTTATGCCCAAATCTGCGGCTCTTTGGCGAACCCAAATCGGCATCTGTCTTTCCGAAACCGAAATCTGAAAACTCTTGCACCCTGTTGCTGTGAGAAGCTTAAGAAAGGCGCTCCGCTTATCAAAAGCTTCTGTTAGAAAAAGAAGACAGGTAGTAGGAGAAGGATCTGCAAGATAACGCTCAAAGGTCTTTTTTTGAGCAGCCTTGAAAACTCCTGCTTCCTTGACCACGACAAGACGGCGGGGAGCCATAAAAGGTAAGGTGTTGGCAGTATTAATTATCTCATCAGGATCAGACGTGGAGGCATGAAAAACGTTGTAGTTGAAATCATCAGCACCCTCAGGAAATAAGCGTTTCACCACTTTTGCAGCAAACTCCTCCACAAGAACTCCGATACCATGAAAAAGGTAGACAGGCGCAGGGAGATTTTTTTCAAGCTCTTCCAGTATTTTTTTATCACTCATTTAAGAAGAACCCTTTTGGCCAGTTCTCTGGCAAGTTCCCGGCTGACCCGGACTTCTGCCTGCTCCTGGGATGTTCTTGCTGCGACCATGTCAGAACCTATACTGAAAAGTACTCTTATCGGTGATCTGAGGCCGGTTATTTTATTCAACACCTTGCCGTTTTTCCTCTCGATCAGCAGAAAATCAGCATCCAGTTGAATCTCGTACTGAGTGGCACGGCTACCAGACTCTGCTGTGGGTCGAAGATAAAACCTGGTTATGGTTGTCTTTAGCACCACTTCCGCACGACCAGAGGGTACTATATTAACTCTTCTGTCAAGCAGCAACTCCTCAACCAGTGCCTGATGAAGCAGGTCTTCCAGGCCAGGCTCCCTGGTACGATTCTCAACCAAGGCCACGTGAATGGCTGAAAAACCTATTGGAACACCCTCAGAAAGAACATTGTAGCCACATGAAGAAAGCAGAGAAAAAAAGACCGCTAAAACCACACCTAGCAGAAAGGTTCTACTTCTACTGCTACTATTACTATTTAAAACACTGCTTAAAAAATAAATATGTTCCCTCACTATAAAACCACATTTACAAGCCTGCCACGGACAACAATCGTCCGTCTTGGCTCAGCTCCTTTTAAGGCCTGTATAACCTTCGGCTGCTCAAGTGCTGTTTTTTTGAGATAATCGTCACTACTGCCAGCCGGAACCATGACCTTTGCACGAAGTTTTCCATTTATTTGAACCACAAGTTCGACCTCATCCTCCTTTGTCGCATCTTCATCCCATAACGGCCATTTCGCATAAATCAGGCTGCCGGACTCCATACCCAACGAATGCCAAAGCTCTTCAGAAATATGCGGCGCAAAAGGAGACAACATAAGGACAAGCCGCTCAAGTCCAAACCTCATTACCCCATCCCCTGCCTCTCCATCGGAGTGTGGATCAAATGACGTAAGCTCGTTTACAAGCTCCATTAAAGAGGCTATAGCCGTGTTAAAGTG
>CAYWZR010000243.1:0-3409 GCA_964462885.1 uncultured Nitrospirota bacterium | reverse complement strand
AGTTCATCCTGCCTGGATATGAAAGCGCATAACTAATAGGTCCCCTCATATCAGGCACAGACATCTGAGCCAGCATTGTACCATCCACAAATTCTACCATGGAATGTATGATACTTTGCGGGTGTATCACCACATCAATACGCCCTGGATCAAGATCAAATAGCCACCTGGCCTCTATAACCTCTAGACCTTTGTTCATAAGCGTTGCGGAATCTATGGTGATTTTTTTGCCCATAGACCAGTTAGGATGATTAAGTGCATTATCCGGTGTTACACTTTCTAGTTCAGCAGGTTCCATGTTGCGCAGGGAGCCACCTGATGCTGTTAAAATAACCTTTCTGACATCCTCTTCCCTATGCCCCTCCAGGCATTGGAATATGGCTGAATGCTCACTATCCACCGGCAGAAGACTTGCTCCGTACTTGCGGGCGGCATCCATCATAACTTTGCCTGAGGCCACAAGAGATTCTTTATTGGCCAGACCAACGGTCTTTCCGGCTTTTATGGCCGACAATGTGGGAAACAGACCCTCAGCACCTACTATTGCAGAGATAACAATATCGACATCACTATAGCTGGCAACAGCTTCAATTCCTTCAGGGCCGTGCAGAATTTCCAGAGAATTTCCCTTTATATCGGAACAACGCTGTCTGAGTTCCTGTGCGGCTTCCTCGAGCTTTACAGAGACAAGCCGGGGATGCAGGGCTCGTATTTGTTCTTCCAGTATCTCCAGACTGCTGCCAGCTGCCAGGGCCACAACCTTAAAGCTGTCAGGGTGTCCAAGCGCTATTTCTACTGCTTGTCTGCCAATTGAACCTGTAGAACCTAGTATGGATATTTTTTTCATTGAAGCAAATGGCCAATTATGATTGCTAAAGCACCTTAAGAACGTAAAACAGAGCAGGCCCTGCCAACAGTGAGGCATCTATTTTATCAAGTATTCCGCCGTGCCCTGGAAACAGGTTTCCAGAGTCCTTGACCTCTACATCGCGCTTAAACATGGACTCTGTAAGATCCCCTATCTGTCCGGCCGCAGAAAGAGTAAAACCTAGCACTACTGCGTCAACCAGAGAACCAAAACCGTAAAAATAATTAAGTATCAGGACGGCAAGAATTCCTCCGACAAAACTGCCCAATGATCCCTCAATCGTCTTATTGGGGCTGATTTGAGGGTACAGCTTGTGTTTCCCCAGCCATTTCCCCGTGTAGAGGGCCAGGCTGTCAGAGGCCCAAACCGCTCCGTATAGCAGGAAAATGTATTCAAGGCCTGCCCCGCGGAGGGCTACCTGGTAAGTGAGCAAGCCAGGAATATAGATAAGGCCGATAAGGGCAATTCCAGAGTCCTTCAGAGCATTCTCTGGATATCTTAAAATAAAAAGACGGGCTACAAAGATCGATACTCCTCCTACAAGCAGAAGATGCGGAGCGAGGTCTTTGTTTAAGTAAGCTGCCATTACCAATGCCAGTCCTACCGGAAGAGATATTGCTTGCATGCGGAATGCAAGACCTGTCATTCGGTAAAACTCGATCAAGCTCAGAAGGCATACAAGAAGCAGCAACCAAGTGAAATACACCGCCGGCAGCTTTGTCAGGTACAAAAGAAGGAGCGGCAACAGTATAGCTGCTGTAATAATCCGCTGCATAATCTTGTGTTAGGGCTTCCTATCAGAGATAGCGCCGTATCTCCGGTCCCGATGCTGGTAGTCAAGGAGCGCTCGTACGAGTTCCAGCTTGTTGAATTCAGGCCAGAGGAGTTTTGTAAAGTAGAATTCCGAGTAAGCTGATTGCCAGAGCAGAAAGTTGCTGGTTCTGAACTCTCCGCTTGTGCGAATGATTAAATCCGGCTCGGGAAGCCCGGCTGTATCAAGAGCGTTTGCGAGGGTGGTTTCGGTTACTTCCTCTGCTGGTATGCCGGAAGATATGAGTTTACGAACTGCACGTACTATTTCGTCTCTGCCTCCATAGCTCAGGGCTGCATTAAGGATCATGCCAGTACAGTGTCCGGTCCGGCGCTTACCATCCTCTATCAACTCTTGAATATGGGTTGGTAGCCTACTGGTATCTCCACAGGTAGTAAACTGTATGTTATCCCGTATAAGCTTGGATATCTCTTCTGTAAGGAAATATTCGAGAATAACCATAAGAGCCTCAATTTCCTCAGGGGGACGCTGCCAGTTTTCTATAGAGAAGATATAGAGAGTTAAAGTCTGTAAACGAAGTTCCAGGGCGGAAAACGGGATCAGCTCCCGTACGCGTTCAACGCCTTCTTTGTGACCCTCTACGCGGGAAAAACCATTTTCTTCCGCCCACCGACCGTTGCCGTCCATAATGATTCCCACATGGGCGGGTGCACGCTTAGGATCAAAGAGTGATAGACTTTCAGCTAGTTCAGAATTCATGATCTCGTTATTATCGTTTTATGATGGTTATGTTTAAAAAAACTCTTGGAGAAAAAACAAGTTTTATATTATCCTTTAAATCACTAATTTATTTCAAATTATTTCAATTTATTTTAAATCATTTTAAATTTATTTCAAAAAACAGCGAGAAAAAATATTGGTACTTACATCACTTTCGGTTGAAGAGCTTGAACGATTCATAGCCGACAAGGGTCTTTCTGCTTATCGGACAAAGCAGTTACTTTACTGGATATACACGGCAGGATGCGGAGATTTCAGCGAAATGTCGAATATTTCCAAGCCTCTCCGTTCGTCGCTGGCTGAAGCAACCGTTCTCCGGTCGCTTAGTTTAGCCTCCCAGATGAAATCCTCTGACGGTACTGAAAAAAACCTTTTTAGACTGGAAGATGGAGAATTCATCGAAAGTGTTTTAATGTTTGAGGGAAATAGAAGAACGCTCTGCGTTTCAACGCAGGCCGGCTGCGCCATGGGGTGCAAATTCTGCCTTACCGGATCAATGGGTTTTAAGCGAAACCTTGCGGCTCATGAAATCGTGGAGCAAACTCTCTTTGCACGCGGAAGACTTCTGCCTGATTCCGACCTGACAAACATTGTGTTAATGGGTATGGGAGAACCATTTGAGAATTTCAAGAATGTGCGTGAGGCGCTCATAAGGTTTACATCACCTGATTATCTTGGCATCTCCAAAAGGAGGATAACGGTCTCCACCTGTGGTAATGCTGCCGGGATCAGAGAGTTGGGCCGCCTCGGACCAGATGTGAACCTGGCTGTTTCACTTAATGCTACCACTGATAAGGTTCGTGATAAAATCATGCCCATAAATAAAAGATTTCCGATAAGTAAGCTTATTGCCGCCTGCCGTGAGTTTCCGCTTAACCCTTACAGGAAAATTACCTTTGAGTACGTTATGCTTGATGATATAAACGATACAAACGAAGATGCCAGAGGACTGCTTCGGCTTTTAAAGGGTATCCCTTCGAAGGTAAATC
>CAYWZR010000242.1:0-3422 GCA_964462885.1 uncultured Nitrospirota bacterium | reverse complement strand
CCCTTCCTTTTCTGCCAGTTGTCTGGCTTTAAGTTCGGGCCTTACGTTAAAGCCGATGATAATAGCATTAGAGGCGTTGGCCAGCATAACGTCACTTTCGGTTATTCCACCGGTTAGAGCATGAATAATATTTACCTTTACCTCGGGGTGAGTAATTTTAAGAAGAGAATCCTGCACGGCTTCCACGGATCCGTGAACATCGCCTTTTACCAGAATATTTAAATCCTGGACTTCGCCCTCTTGTATCTGTCTGAAAAGATCGTCCAGCGAGAGTTTAGGTTTGTGCGCCATGTCTTTGATCTTTTGTTTCTCTTCACGAGCCATAGCGATCTGCCGGGCCTTTCTCTCGTCCTCCAGAACCACAAAGGGATCTCCTGCTGATGGAACGCTCGAAATCCCCATAACTTCCACCGGAAATGAAGGACCTGCTGATTCAATCTTTTTGCCGGTGTCGCTGTTTAAGGTTTTTACCTTGCCAAACATTGTTCCGGTAAGGACTACATCACCGGTTTTCAGCGTACCTGTTTGTACCAGCATAGTCGCCACCGGACCCCGACCGCGATCCAGTCTTGCTTCAATCACAGTGCCGCTTGCGGGCCGTTCCGGATTCGCTTTAAGTTCCAGCACATCTGCCTGAAGAAGTACCATTTCCAGCATCTGCTCAATGCCTATACTCTCTTTGGCAGACACCTCGCAGAAAATGGTATTACCTCCCCATTCTTCCGGAGTGAGACCATGCTCGGCCAGTTCCGCCTTCACCTTGTCCGGGTTGGCTTCTGGTTTGTCTATTTTATTGATCGCCACAACAATCGGCACATCTGCCGCACGAGAGTGATCAATGGCCTCTATGGTCTGTGGCATAACGCCATCATCCGCTGCTACAACAAGTATTACAATGTCAGTTATTTTGGCGCCTCGAGCCCGCATGGCTGTAAATGCCGCGTGCCCGGGTGTATCTAAAAATGTTATGTAACGGTCTTTAATAGGAACCCGGTATGCGCCGATATGTTGAGTAATGCCTCCAGCTTCACCCTCGGTCACCCGCGTTTTTCTTATCACATCCAGAAGTGAAGTCTTTCCGTGATCAACATGTCCCATAACAGTCACTACCGGTGAACGGGGTTTGAGGGATGCCTCGTCGTCCACAACTCCTGCAAGCATGGTCGCTTCTGTCTCTACGGCAATCGGCTCTACTTTAATACCAAAACTCTCTGCGATAAGTTGAGCCGCGTCAGCCTCCAGCGGCTGATTTAGCGTGGCCATATGACCCAGCTCCATAAGCTTTCTGATTATATCATTGACCTTCTGACCAATAAGTTCGGCAAACTCTTTAACCGTTGTGCCTTCACGAAATCTAAGATCCTTTTTCCTGGGTGCAGCAGTGGAGACTGTGGGACCATTTTTTTGCTGTTTGACACCCTGCGCAAAAGGCATCCTCCGGCCCTTGATAGGTCGTCTTCTCCCACGTCCCCTCGGAAATGTTGGCTGAAGCCCTGTTCCACGGGGAGTTCTGCCTCGGGTCTGCACTTGCTGAAGAGTTTCAAAGGTTTTGCCACTGAACTTCTGTAGTTTTTCCTTAGAAACCTCCTTAGCTAATTGATCCTTGATTTTTTCTTCACGAATTTCATCAGCCGTTTTTTCGTTGCCAGTTGCCAACTCCTCGCCCCCTCCACTTCCTTCTTTCAGAGCCGTGGCAGTTGACACCGCTTTTGCCAGAGACTCCTGGATTTTCGAAAGATCTTCGAGTTTCTGCGGAACTTGTTTATCCATTCTTGCAGCAGCTTGTACTTCGGCCAGCTTGATAACAACTTTTTTCTTTGTTGCTTTCTTTGCAGGCTTAGCTATCGGTGCTGGTGTGACAGGTTCTTCCTTGATCTGTTTTTTAATCGTTGTACTTGGTACTTCTATATTCTCAACTTTTGGCTCCTCGACTTTCGGTGCCTCAATTTCGGGCTCTTCCTCTTTTGTCTTAGCCTTCTTTTTCCTGACAGGAGCCTGAATAGCTTGAGGTTCGACTTCTACCTCATAACCTAAAAGAACCCTCTTGATCTTAACAATTAAATGATCATCCAGACTTGAAGAATGAGACTTCCCGGTAACAGCAAGTTTCTCCAAAGCAGCAAGAATGCTTTTATTATCTATCGCAAGTTTTTTTGCGAGTTCATGTACTCGAATTTTTGCCATCTACGCAATTTACCCCACTTAATGCTGAAACTCATTTACTTAATTACTTAATCATCACAGATTTAAGTACTGAAACAATTTCAGGCTTGATTTTTCGTCTAAAAGATCGGCTCAAAGCTTTAGTGCTGATTCCTTTTAACAGACATTGCTCTGTCGGACAGGTGTAAACGCCACGCCCAGACCGACACATTGTCGGATCAGCCACAACTTTATCGCCAGCCAGAACAAAACGCACTAATTCGTTCTTGGCACGTTTGCTGCCACAACCAATGCAGGTTCTGATTGATGCTTGTAAAACCAAATTGGGTAATGTTATCATTATCTCTCTGTGAATATCAACGATTATAGCTGAAAGCGCTTTATACAAGGCTTAACAGAGAGGCTTTTTGAGAGGAGGTCATTTTACAATGGCTGTCTGTAGTGTCTGTGGAAAGATGAGAATGGTTGGCAACAATGTGAGCCATGCCAACAATAAGACAAAAAGGGTTTTTAAACCTAACCTGCATCGTGTAAGAATTTCGGCAGGAAACGGCGTTACAAAAAGAGTTTACGCCTGTACACGTTGTATCCGCTCGGGCAAAGTCGTTAAGGGATGAATGCTTGAGTATCAGGGAAAACACATATAAAGTTCTTGACATGATCAAACCCTGCCATGTACTGGTGAGTGTGTTTGATAAGTCTAACCTTGAGGAATTGGTCAAGGGACTGCTCGAATTAAATTCATCTGTAATGTTTTATTCTACCGGGGGAACCGGCAAGAAAATTACAGAGATCCTTGATGATAGAGTAGAAGCAAATTATATGTCGGTCGAGTCATTCACCGGAGCCCCGGAGATGGAAGGCGGTCTGGTGAAAACTCTTCATCCTAAGATTCACGCCGGACTTCTTGCCGAAAGAGGCAACCCTGCACACGAAGATTACCTTGAGAATATTCTTCCTGGGACATTTCCTCTAAATAAAGAAGCAAAAGGTGTTTATTTCGATATTTTGATCGGCAATCTATATCCTTTTACCGAGGCGGTTAAGCGGGTGGATGCCACAGCAGAAACAGCGAGAGTGAATATAGACATAGGTGGTCCGACCATGATTATGGCTGCCGCCAAGAACTGGCCAAGCGTGGCAGTGCTCAGCTCGCCTAATCAGTATACATCCTTCCTTACCGATATCAAGTCTGATGGTGAAACGATATCAGCCCGTCAGCGGTTTCTTCTGGCCCAGGAGGCTTTTAAAACGATAGG
>CAYWZR010000241.1:0-3463 GCA_964462885.1 uncultured Nitrospirota bacterium | reverse complement strand
GCTATTTCAGACCACGGTAGTAGTCACTGAATGTGGTGCCTCCAAATGCTGACAATGTCTCACTTTGCAAGTCTGAAATAGCCTGTGCTTGTACGTTGTTGCCAGGAACCTCATCCGGGTTTGACGAAGCAGCCACCTGGTTGGGATCGGAGAAGGCCACTGCCAGGCTCCCGGCCGCACCGGTAATAGCAGTCGGAGGCGAAAAGAAGGGCTGGCCGGTAGTGCCATCCAGGCCGTAACCGGTGCTGTGCTCAGCATTGACCTGCTCCGCCAGATTATAGGCTAGTGTATCCAACTGCTCTCTGTAGTTTTGCAGGTCAATATCGCGAAGGTCGATCATGCCCTTCAGCCGTCCGCCTGAAGAACCCTGAAGATCAATCGGTTCGCCTGTGCCGGATATGATAACATCGTACATTCCATCAGATGCCCTTGCCTGAACCTCAAGGGTGTTATATCCGACCGGCTCAACAACATTTTTACCCTCAACAATAATGGTTACACGACCCATCTTATCCTCAAACCTGTTTAAAGGGACATACTCTGCCAGGCGATTGATAAGCTTGTCACGTTGATCAAGTGTTTCTGGTGCTCCGTTGGTCACTGTTATCTGTAGGTTTAAGTCCGAGATTGAAGCTATGATATTGTTCACTTCGTCCACAACTCCTGGGATCTCGCGGTCTATGTTTTGTTGTAGGTCTGCCAAGCGTTTGTCCATACTTTGGAAGCGGGAAGCAAGCGCCCCGGAAGATTCCAGAAGAGATATACGTTGAACATTCCCTTCAGGGTTTGCAGCCACCTCATTCCAGGAGTTGAAAAAATCCTGCATAGCACCAGACAAGCCGTATTCCGACTCATTAAAAATATCTTCCACCTGGTTTAAAACAGAAGATTTTGCGTCATACATGCCTTTGCTGGAAGTTTCGTTGTTTATCTGGGTATCAATAAATGAATCATAGTTACGTTCAATCTCAACAATGTTCACACCTCGTCCTATCCATTCTCCACCAACCAGTTGTGGTGACATCGACTCAAGCTTTACACTCTGTCTGCTGTAGCCCGGGGTGTTAACATTGGCAACATTGTTTGCTGTTACACTAAGCGCAGCCTGACTGGTTATCAAGGCCGATTTGCCAATATCAAATAAAGAGCTTAAACCCATTTATTTCTCTATCTAAACCTCCTTAGAGATAACCCGGCCTGCCGTACGTGCCAAACCACCGGTATGCAAATTTAAAAAACCGGCAGAAGCACGGAGATAAAACAGTGTTTTTTCTATAAGAGATTCGTTTATGCAGTTAAGTTCACGCAATTGGACAACACGGGCCTTAAGTTTCAGGCCCACCTCGCAGAGACGATCGGACTCACCGGAGAAATGTTTAGAGAAATGTTTAGAAAAATGCTCGGAGATATCCGCAAGAGAGGACTTTGGCGAAATGCCAGCCTCAGAGGTCAGAGCTATGATAAGCTTTCGCCTACGGCTCTCAACTTCAAGAAAGCGGTCTTTCAGGCGAAGCTTCTTCGCCGAAACCTTCTCTACATCCGCTGCGCGGGAATTCCGCAGATGCTCTTGTTCCAGCATGAGCGCTCCTTCAAACTCGTCACACAACCGGAATTCCTCTTCCAGTACGCAAACCAGTTCTTCCAGCAGGCTGGGTCCCAAACTAGATGATAGTTTCAAGCATAAACTCCTTGATCATTTTCTCGGCCACTGATTCGCCACTTACATTGTAAGTTCCAGAATCGATAGCGACCTGCAATTCTCGAATTTTCTCTTCCCGAACATCCGGTACTTTTTGAATCTCTGCCGTGATTTTCTGAACTTCTTTGGCCCCGGAAGAGATCCTGACAGAGTCTTCCTGCGGTATAGCTGTTTTGTCAGTAGTTCCGCTTTTTTCCACCGTTTGCCGAGGGGTAGCCTCTCTGACTTCCGGGAGCTGGTTGTTGCTTTGAATTTTCATAATAGCTCCTCCTTTGTAGTTATACCTATCGGCAGATATGCCCTTAACTTAAATTTATTCAAAAAGTTCAATGGGTTACGTGTCAATAGCAAGACGCTCTGTCATTTTACTGACACCATATATATCAAAAGCCCTACGGTCATGAAATTCCTTCATTATTGTCATTTATAAATAGAAGCAGGCCCCTGTGCCTGTCCTTGACCCTGAGTCTGCCTTGTGTCTGTCCCTGTGCCTGCTTCTTGTATTTGCCTTTGTGTCTGCCCTGACGATCCACCCTGAATTCGACCAATACCACCCTCAAGCATTCGCTCAAAGGCAGGTGCAAGGCCGATGCCCTTTTGGGCCAGTGAATCTGCTAATTCGCTTTCTATCAACGATTCATAAATATCATTTCCAAGCCCTTGCGGCAGAAACCCTCCGCCGGGTATTGTCTTTTTCATTTCCTTAAGAAGTTGAGATATAAATAATGTTTCAAACTGCGAAGCCGCTTTTTTAATATCGTTACTGTTTTTTTCTAAATTTTTTTCTAAACCGGAAACAATCTTCTCTGAAGAACCAACCCCGAGCGAAGAGACCAAACCGGTTGTCAATGTCATATCTGTCATTTTTTATAGTATCTCCAATTCCGCCTTCAAGGCTCCAGCCACCTTCAGGGCTTGCAGTATAGCTATAAGGTCACGCGGAGTTACGCCCAGGGAATTCAAAGCACGAACAACCTCGCTTAAGTTTGCGCCGCTTACAGGAACAAGGCGGGTATCGGTTTCAACTACAGTGGTTTCCGTATCAGGAACAATAGCGGTCTGACCAGTATTGCTCAGAGCAGTTGGTTGGGATACTTCAAATGTTGTCTTTACTTGAACAATAAGATTTCCATGGGATAAAGCCACAGGAGAAACTGTAATCCGATCTCCAAGTACTACAGTACCGGTCTTTTCGTTTATCACAACCTTTGCCGGTACATCCGTTTCTACTTCAACAACTTCAAGAAGGGCTAGAAGGTCTACCACACGGCCTTGATAATTAACCGGAACCTGCACAGTGACTGATCTGGGTCCTTCGGCTGTGGCGTAAGCTCCTTGAAGCGCTTCATCTATTTTTCTGATTACGGACTGCACTGTTGTGAAATCCTGCGTATGCAGCACGATATCAATACTCGACATATCAGCAAAGCTGAGAGGAACCTCTCTTTCTATTAATGCTCCGGATGGAACGCGACCAGCAGTAGGGTGGTTTTTGGTTACGGTTCCGCCGCCGCTGCCACCGGCAAATCCGCCGATCGAAACCGCGCCTTGGGCCACCGCATAAACGTTGCCGTCCGGACCCTTTAACGGAGTCATAAGAAGAGTGCCGCCCTGAAGGCTTTTTGCATCCGACAGTGAAGAAACTATAACGTCCAGCCTGCTTCCCAGCTTACTGAAAGTCGGCATATCCGCAGTCACCATTACCGCTGCCACGTTTTTAGGCTTAAGTCGGCCAGGATCAATATTTATTCCCGCCCTCTGATA
>CAYWZR010000240.1:0-3478 GCA_964462885.1 uncultured Nitrospirota bacterium | reverse complement strand
AGGCTAGTCCCCTTTAATCTCAATGGCTACTTAAATCTTTTCCTTAGGGGGATAAAATTTTTGAAAAGGAGATTATTCAAAGACATTATTCAAAAAGATTGTGCGATGTTAAAAAGGAGGGAATAGACATGGGTGAAAAAATAGAGAATCCCACAGTAAGTGTAATTATTCCGACATATAATAGAGAACACCTGTTGGGCAGGGCGCTTAAAAGTATATTAAACCAAACCTATAAGGATTTTGAAGTAATAGTTGTTGATGATGGTTCTACTGATAACACCGAAGATGTTATCAGGGAGTTTAGTGATCTGAAAATTCACTATATTAAACATATTGAAAATAAAGGGGAAGGAGCGGCAAGAAATACTGGGGTAAAGGCTGCAAGAGGTGACTATGTTGCATTCCTCGACAGTGATGACGAGTATCTGCCTGAAAAATTAGAGAAGGAGATGGCTGTTTTTAAGAGTGAGTCGCCACGCCTTGGAGTGGTCTATTCAGACATGTGTGAAATTGAGAGAAATGGAGAGAAATATTTATGGAGAAGTCCTACTTTTATGCCTAAGGACGGACTATCTTACAGGAGAGCGTTAGAGTACCAGATTTATGGTATCGGGATTGGCTCGTCAGTTGTGAGAAGAGCCTGTTTTGATAAGGTTGGGTTCTTTGATGAAGGGCTTTCTTATTATGTAGATCTGGACTTCTTTATTCGTTTAAGCAAGGAATACTTCTTCTATCACATAAAAGAACCCCTTATGAACTATCACGTAACCAATGACAGCTTTCGCTGGGTAACATCCGCCCATATAGAATCAGCAGAGTTAATTCTGAATAAATATAGTGACGATATTAAACAGAGCAGGAAAACCCACTCATTACATTACTGGAGAATGGGTAGATTCTTATGTATGCACAATGATGTAAAAAAATCGAGACCATATCTGATCAAAGCAATTATCGCCGATCCACTTAATTACAAGGCAATAGGATTCTTGATTTTATCATTACTTGGTAATCGTATATTTTCTGTTATTAAAAAGAAAAGAAAAAAACCTAAAAAAAATTTTCAACTAAAAATAGGCATGGTAAAATCTATGGCTATTTTTTAGAAGTAAAGATATCAGCACTACCCCTAAAACAAGAAAGTTATTATTTATAACTTTGACTTTACCGGTTGCCTGCACAAGGATGTCACCCTTACAGATAAAAGTATCCTAAAACTCCATTTTTAAAAGCGAAGTTTTATAGGTTGTTCCACGTTTTGTATACTCGATAAGAGGCGTGGGTAAACCTACCGTGACGGTATTATTTTTTACCTCTACAAGGCTGGAAGAGGTTTCCACCAAGCCGACTAAAATACCTGCAATAGTCCCTACCACAACACTTCCACCTATCTTCGGGCCTGGATTTTCCTGGTCAATGGCGTAAATTGCTGTGCCAAGCAAACCTCCTACAACCGCTCCATATAATGCATCTGTATAAATGACTTCACCCTCAAGGGCAAAAGACGCTGTCTCCATAAGCATTACAAAAACCGCTGCAAGCACTATAATTTTTTTAAATCTAAGCATGTACTTCCTCCTTAAAAAGATTTAATTTAAGATTTCTTTAAAGTATACTCTCTATCTATATATCTATACAAAACTGTAAAGAACATCATCCTCACGTTTTTTCTGTTTTTTGATACGAACCTTACGTCCATCAACTTCCAGCCGACCTTCAGCAAAAAGTTTTACCGCCTTCGGGTAGATTTTATGCTCGCAGCGTAGTATCCGTACCGAAAGTGTCTCTTCTGTGTCATCATCGTATGCAGGCACAGCCGCCTGTATTATAACAGGGCCTGTGTCAATCCCTTCATCCACAAAGTGCACAGTACACCCGGCTATTTTAGCACCATAGTTACAAGCATCAGCCTGTCCATGCAGACCTGGAAACGATGGAAGCAGAGCCGGATGTATATTCATGATTTTATTTTTAAACGGTCTTATCAAGTTTCTGGAAACCACACGCATATAACCGGCAAGCAGTACAAGACCTATCTGTCGTTTTTTAAGAGCCGAGGCTATAGCGCTGTCAAACGCCTCGCGCTCTGAAAATTCTTTGGGATTAAGAAAAAGAGTTTCGATCCCGTGATTACCAGCTCGCTCCAGAGCCTGAGCCTTTCTGTTGTCAGTAACAAGCAGAACTATCTTGGCTTTTATCTTCCCCTCTTCGATGACATCCTGAATCGACTGAAAGTTTGATCCCCGGCCAGAAGCAAGCACCGCAATTTTTAGAACATCCTTCATTTATAATATACACCACCCCTGCCCTTCTCGATCGAGCCAATAACTACCGGAGATTCTCCGGCTCTTTTCAAAGCTGATGAAACCCGCTTGGCCGATGAATCTGAAACTACAAGAATAAATCCTATACCCATATTAAAGGTCCTGTACATTTCGTCTTCGCTGACTTCTCCGTACTTCTGTAAAAGGTTAAATATTTCGTGGCGCTGCCAACTGTCTTTATCAATTACCGCGCGCAATCCCTTAGGTAAAACCCGCGGAAGATTGCCTGTAATACCACCACCTGTGACATGAGCCATCCCCTTTACATCATCAAAACGCTTTTTTAAAAGCGATAGCACAGGTTTTACATATATGCGCGTCGGCAAAAGCAGTTCTTCCCCAAGCGGCCTTGAAAGGCCTCGAAGTCGGCGTTTTAAGCCAAAGCCCTTCACATCCAAAAAAACCTTGCGAACTAACGAGTATCCATTGCTGTGAAATCCGTTTGAAGGCAGACCTATTACCACGTCACCGGCTTTGATCTTTTTGCCGTCCACAATTTTAGAACGATCTACAACCCCAACAGTAAAACCGGCCAGTTCATACTGATCCTTTTCGTAAAAGCCCGGCAACTCAGCCGTCTCTCCGCCTATAAGCGCTGCCCCGGCCTGACGGCAGCCCTCAGCCACGCCAGCGATCACTGCTGATGCGGCGTTCGGCTTAAGACGGCCTGTGGCGAAATAATCGAGAAAGAAGAGGGGCTCCGCTCCCAGAGTAAGTATATCGTTAACACACATAGCTACCAGGTCTATGCCTACTGTGTTGTGACTTCCGGCCTTAAAGGCAATCATCAATTTGGTGCCGACACCGTCTGTACCACTTACAAGAACTGGATCTTTCATCGCCTTTTTATTTAAACGGAAAAGAGCGGCAAATGATCCAAGACCGGTCATAACCTCCGGTCGCCTGGTAGAGCGTGCCATAGGCTTAATTAGATCTACGAAACGATCTCCTGCGCCTATATCAACCCCTGACTGTTTGTATGTAATTGGTTTCATTAGTTCTATTTGCTCTGTTAATTAAAGTCTGTTTATAAATTCAGTTTCTCTACCTGTCATTCCGGCAGTCCTTAAGTCGGAATCCAGTCTTTTCAATGAGTTCGGGCATGACAAAAATAAAAAAAGGCAATTTATGGAGAGACTCTAAGTATTCAGCGT
>CAYWZR010000239.1:0-3502 GCA_964462885.1 uncultured Nitrospirota bacterium | reverse complement strand
GCGCTAAAGATCTGATATGGCAATGGTTCTTTCCTGCGAAGCGGTTAACTAAGATCAAGGATTCTAGGGAGATAAGGCGGTTCCATCTTCATGATTCCCATGTTCAGAAGGCTATAAAAAAAGCCGTTAAAGAAACTCAACTTCTCAAAAGAGCAACTGCCCATACTTTTCGGCACAGCTTTGCTACCCATCTGTTGCAGGCAAATTATGATATTCGAACCATCCAGGAACTTTTAGGACATAGTGATGTGCGGACTACGATGATTTACACCCATACCATAAAGACACGGACACTCAAGGAAGCAAAAAGTCCGCTCGATTTTTAACTGTAGAGCTTAATCTCTTTTAGAGTATTGACTATATTTGGTCTTAGTCAATGGGCATTGATTAAATATAATTAAATATAATTTAATATAGTTAATACATGCTAGATCATATTTAGGTTAAAACCTAACCCTCCAGCATTTTTCGCAGAAGGTCATTCACGATTTTTGGATTCGCTTTGCCCTTAGTGGCCTTCATCACCCGACCGACAAAGAAACCTATCAGCTTTGTTTCGCCAGCCAGGTAGCGTTCAACTTCTTTGGGACTTGCATCAATAAGTTCCTTGATTATCTCCTCAAGCTCGGATGAATCGCTGATTTGAACAAGGCCTTTTTCTTTTACAATTACATCAGGATCTTTGCCTGTGCGGTACATCTCTTCAAAAACCGTCTTTGCAATCTTTCCACTTATAACAGCTTTATCTATCAGCTTAAGCATAGCTGCAAGATGGCCTGGCTTAAGCGGGCACTCTTCTATAGAATGGTTTTCCTCGTTCAACAACCGCGTTAATTCACCCATGACCCAATTACTGGCCGCCTTTGGCTCTGCACCTGCTTTTACAACATCTTCAAACCAGTCTGCAAGTATGCGATCAGAGGTGAGCATGTCAGCATCATGTTCGGGCAGATTATACCGATTGACAAAACGCTCACGCCTTACGTCTGGCAACTCAACCAGGCTGGACCGAATCTCCTCCAGCCAGACATCGTCAACCACCAGAGGGACAAGATCCGGATCAGGGAAATACCGGTAATCATGCGCCTCTTCCTTGCTTCTCATCGAGAAGGTCCGACCGGCAGCCGAGTCCCAAAGCCGGGTTTCCTGTATCACATGTCCGCCTTCTTCCAACACACGTGTCTGCCGTTCGATTTCATACTCTATGGCCTTTTCCACAAAACGGAATGAGTTAATATTTTTCAGTTCCGTTCTGGTGCCAAACGCTGCCTCACCAATTGGTCTGATCGAGATATTCGCGTCACAACGAAGTGATCCCTGCTCCATGTTTCCGTCACAAACACCCAGGTATCTGAGGATTGTTCTGACCTTCTTCATATACATAGCAGCATCAGCAGGCGTACGTATGTCTGGTTCAGAAACGATCTCCATCAAAGGAACACACGCGCGGTTTAAATCCACCAGGCTATAACCGGATGCTCCTTCGTGTATGTTTTTACCAGCATCCTCCTCCATGTGTATACGTGTAATGCCGATACGTTTCACATCTCCATCAACCACTATTTCTATATGCCCGTCTATGCATATCGGTAGTTCGTATTGGCTTATCTGATACCCCTTGGGCAGGTCAGGATAAAAATAGTTTTTACGGGCAAACCTGCTAAATGGAGCAATACGGCAATTCATGGACAGGCCGGTCTTTATTGTGTACTCAAGCGCCTTTTTGTTCATCACAGGAAGAGCACCAGGCATACCAGTGCATACAGGACAAGTCTGAGTGTTTGGCTCGGCAGCAAAGCGTGTGGAACAGCCGCAAAAAATCTTTGAATCAGTGGTGAGCTGCGCGTGGACCTCAAGCCCTATGACAGGTTCGTATTTCATATACTTAACTAACTAAACAGCTTCGGCTTTCTTTTGTGCCAATCAGTGGATTGCTCGTAAGCGTGCGCTACCATCAGCAGATTTTTCTCATCAAAATAGCGCCCCAGAAGCTGAAGTCCCACAGGCAGGTTCTCATCTGTAAAACCACAGGGAACCGATATGCCGGGCAAACCTGCAAGGTTAGCCGAGATCGTAAAGATATCATTTAAATACATCTGCAAGGGGTTATCAAGTTTCTCCCCCAACCGGAAAGCAGGGGCCGGCGTAGTCGGGCAGGCAATGACATCAACAGACTTAAATGCATGCTCGAAGTCTTGCTTAATCAGTGTGCGCACCTGTTGAGCCTTCAGATAATACGCATCGTAATATCCAGATGACAGAGCATAAGTGCCGAGCATTATTCGACGCTTTACCTCAGGTCCGAAACCAACCGATCGCGTGGTTGTGTACATATCCATTAGATCGCTGCCAGTCTGTCTTCTTTCTCCAAAACGAACACCGTCAAACCTGGCCAGATTTGAAGAGGCTTCCGAAGTAGCAAGAATGTAATATGTGGCAACCGCATGCTCTGTATGAGGAAGATCAACCTCTACCGCCTCGGCGCCAAGCGACTCAAGCTGTTTTATGGCTGCCTTCACAGCATCTTCAACCTGAGGATGCATGCCCTGGATAAAATATTGTTTTGGAATGCCTACCTTGATACCTTTGATATCGCGTCCAAGCGCAGAGAGGAAATCCGGAACATCAACAGAAGCACAGGTGGAATCATGAGAATCAGGACCGGCAATCGCTTGAAGCAGTATAGCGGCATCTTTTACTGTTTTGGCAAGAGGGCCTATCTGGTCAAGAGAAGATGCAAAAGCCACAAGTCCGTAGCGTGAAACTCTGCCATATGTCGGTTTAAGACCTACAACACCGCAAAGAGCAGCTGGCTGGCGGATTGAGCCGCCGGTATCTGACCCAAGAGCTCCTATACAGGCATCAGCAGCAACTGCAACAGCAGAGCCACCGCTGCTTCCTCCCGGCGCCATTTTCGTGTTCCATGGATTTTTTACAGAGTAAAAAGAAGAAGTTTCATTGGATGATCCCATGGCAAATTCATCCATATTGGTTTTTCCAAGAAGTACATACCCCTCAGCCGACAGCCGCTCAGTAACAGTGCTCTCATAAGGGGGTACAAAGTTGCCTAGCAGAGCTGACGCACAGGTTGTACGAACACCCTCGGTACACATGTTGTCTTTTATAGCAATGGGAATCCCCAGAAGCGGGGGCAGGTTTTCAGTCGGCTGCAAGCGAATTACTTTATCGGCCTCTTCGGCCTGCTTGAAAGCAAGATCACGGGTTACCGTAATATAAGCTCCAAGCCGCTCATTTAACGATGTTATCCTGTCAAGAACAAACCTCGTTAGTTCAACAGATGATACCTGCCCGCTTCTGATTAGGCTTTGACATTCACTAATTGTTTTTGTGTAGAGCTCCATTCACCCTTCACACTTCACCCTTCCTGTTTAAGGTTATCTTCAGGTTCGGATTTAACTTCAGACAAACTATTATTACTATTACCACGCCGCACAAAGGTTTCACGGTACAAGTCCAGACCAGTTCCGCTTGGTATCAAACG
>CAYWZR010000238.1:0-3535 GCA_964462885.1 uncultured Nitrospirota bacterium | reverse complement strand
ACAACAATATTAGTATAGCCGTGTCCACGGGGTCTTTTATGAAGTTCAAACTCTAGTGGAAGCACGGCAGACATGGGATAAGTTTTCTCTCCCATTTTCAGTGACCGGCCAAGATACATAAGTCCGCCACATTCAGCGTAGATGGGAAGACCTGCCTCAGCAGCTTTTTTCAATGATTTTCTGAAAGATATATTTTCGGCAAGAGCCACTGCATGTGTTTCTGGAAAACCTCCGCCTATATAAAGCATATCAAGAGCTGGAAGTTCCCGATCGGTGACCGCATTAATGGTGATAAGATCCGCTCCCCTTGCTGTAAGCTCTGTAAAGTTTTCTGGATAATAAAACTGAAAAGCGGAGTCACGGACTATACCGATCTTCAAGCCAGCGGCATCCTGGCCGGAAAGGGAGTTCTGCACTTCCACGCCAATTGGCTTAATATCCGACGAGATACTCCATATACGATCCAGGTCAAGGTATTTTTCGGAAGTACGTGCGGTAGCATCCAGGGAAGCCTCTACCTCTGGGTGCTCATCAGCCGGAGTCAAGCCCATGTGACGCTCCGGAAAAAACTCTCCCTTAAGCCTGGGAATAGCGCCAACCACTGGAATTCCACAATATTTTTCTATAGCGGTACGTATCAAAGATTCCTGCCGGCTTGTACCCACCTGGTTAAGTATCACGCCCTCGATCCTAACAGCCGGATCCATTTTCTGGCAGCCAAGAACAAGAGCTGCGGCAGTACGAGTCATTTTTGTGATATTAAGAATCAGAATTACAGGAGCTGATAGAAGTTTTGAGAGTTCCGCTGTACTGTAAGCGCCTTCCACATCCACACCATCGTAAAGACCGCGGTTTCCCTCGATAACTACAGCGTCAGCATTAACAGATTGGCGCACATAAGACTTTAAAATAGAATTGGAATCCATCAGGTAGGGATCCAGATTAAAGCAGGGTTGGCCAGCCGCGCTGGCCAACCACCCTGCATCAATAAAATCAGGACCTTTTTTGAACGGGACTACCTTTTTGCCTGACCTGCGCCAAGCAGAGACAATCCCCAGTGAGACCGTGGTTTTACCCGAACTGCCACCAAGGGCGGCAAGAACCACCCTTGGACAGTTAGATTCAAGAAACAGCGTTTTCTTTCCCTACTCCTTAGGGGGTAAAACCAGATAACTTCCACCAAGATATGCATAGGTGAGAGTTACAGAATCCACAAGCTCGCGAATAGCTGTTTTCACATCAGACCTGGATACATCATCCACTGCAAACTTCTTTATAACATCTCCGGGCTTAAGCTTCTTTTTACCCTCAGATGCTGCAACCGCATCATATATCGCTTTTTTTAATTCTTCCTTATCCACCCTTGTTCCTCCTTAAAAGAAATAGGATTCACACAAATAAATCATCAGCAGCCTACCACTTAAAGGCAGCTGAAGTTCTGTAAGTTTCCCTTGCTATGGTAAAGTCATCAATATGCTGATGGGTAAATGGAATGTTTGTAATGCCGAAGAACTTCTCCCATCCAATACGCTCTATCCACTCACCAAGACGCTCGTGTTTAATAGCACCAGCTTCATAAGCGTTCAAGATATTGCGGAACGCATCAACAACTTCAGGCCACTTAGGTGTATTGTTTGGCAGGAAAGGAACAACTAACTTCGAGAACTTGGGGTTGGAACGAAGACTTCCGATCTTACCACCAGCCACAATAGCCACACCATCGTTCTCAGGATCGAAAATAGGAAGCGCCGGACAGACAGAGTAGCAGTTACCGCAATACATACACTTCTCATCCTTAATTTTTACGCTCTTATTTTTCGGGTCCGGGCTGATCGCGCCAGTAGGACATGAAGCGATTGTCGAGGGGACCTCGCAAGCTCTCCTCACACCTTCCTGCTCAACACGCGGCGGCTTCCTATGAATACCGACAACTGCTATATCAGAACAATGTACGGCACCGCACATGTTAGTGCAACAGGCCACTGCAAGACGCACACGAGCCGGAAGCTCTTTTACTCCGGTAAAGTAATCAGCAAACTCATCCATAAGAACCTTAACAAGTCCCGAGGCATCAGTGGCAGCCGAATGGCAGTGCACCCAACCCTGGGTATGAACGATGTTACTGATACCATCACCGACACCGCCGATCATGTATTTTCTCTCTTTCAGTTCGGCCATAAGCGGATCAAGCTTACTCTTGTCCGAAACCAAAAACTCTACATTGTGACGGGTAGTAAAACGAAGATAACCATCACAATACTTATCTGCTATTGCAGTAAGGTCGCGAATAAAATCCGTGCTGACCAAGCGGGGAGATGCTACTCTTACAGTGTAAAGCTCATCACCACTTTCACCAACATGTACCATGCTACCGCCACTCAGTTTCTCATGATACTTCCACTTGCCGTAGTTATTTTTAATAACCGGCGGCAAAAAATCCTTGTAATTTGGCGGGCCTATGTCCGTCTGTCTCTGAGGAAGTTCTTCTGCCATGCTTTTATAACCCTCCTTAAATCTTAATAAATTTTAAATTGAAAGCTTTTTTGATATTACTGTAATGGGCCGAAACTAGTTCAGCTCATCCTCTTTCCAGAAGTAGAATGGATCGCGCCTTGGTTCAAATACCATCTGCGGAATAGGATCAAGATCACACGCCTCGAGGAATTCCCTCATGCCACGACGTACGATAAGCTCACCGATTCTCTCACGGTTTTTGCCATGATCATCCCACCAGTCCCACATTTTCTGAATAAGTTCTTTCAGGTTATCGTAGGGAGGCTCAAGCGGCATGAACGGAACAATTACGTGTGACATCAGAGCTCCAATAACAAATGGTGCCTTTGAACCTACCATGAGAGTAGCACCAAAAGGACCACCAGGACGAAGTGCCTTGGTCATCTTAGTAATACAATGCATACAGCGAGAGCAGTTTGGATCATCAACCTTTAATTCATTGCCGTCATAAGTCATACACTTGGTGGGGCACATATCGACGATCTCAGCCTTTATATCCATATCACCATCGGCGTACTTCTTGACTTCGGCCTGATCGATTTGAATCTGGCCCTTCCAGGTTCCGACAATTGAAAGATCCGCTCGTGCAACTGAAGCGATGCAGTCGGCAGCACAGCCGGCTGTTTTAATTTTGAATTTGTATGGAAACATTGGACGATGAAGCTCATCCTGGTAAGCATGAGTAAGATCATAGTTAATATCAAGGGTGTCACACATGGCCCACTCACAACGGCCAGGTCCAACACAACAGCTCGGAGTACGAGCACAGGAACCAGAACCACCCAAGTCCCATCCACGTGAGGACAACTCGGCAAAAAGTGGTTCCAATTGGTCGCTTTTGGTACCAAGAAGAATCATATCTCCAGTGGAGCCATGAAAGTTTGTAAGGCCGCTTCCATCCTTATCCCAGATGTCACAGATTTCGTTCAGCGACTTGGATGTGTAAAAGAAACCGCTAGTCTGGTTGAGACGAGCAGTGTGAAAGTGGGCCACACCTGGGAAGTTTTCCGGCACATCACTG
>CAYWZR010000237.1:0-3540 GCA_964462885.1 uncultured Nitrospirota bacterium | reverse complement strand
AGTTCGCGTCCGTAAGCTCCATAATAAAGGTATAGGCGCCTAGTACTGTCGGCGTTCCGGATATCGTTGCAGATGGAGAAGCACTGGTCATGCTCAAACCAGTAGGCAGTGTACCGCTGGTAATAGCCCACGTATACGGCTCTACACCATAGGCTCCGTCTATATTTTGACTGTAAGTTGCATTTATAAGTCCGTCCGGCAGGGTAAGTGTTGTTATAATAGGATCAATACCAGCTATAACCGTGATTGAAAACGACCTGGTTATCGATTGAGACCCTCCAGACATGCCGCCGCCGCAGTTTGCATCAAGTGTCAAATTGAACGAAAAAGTCCCAACCGTGATAGGACTACCGCTTATAACAACAGGATTGCCACTCCAGTTTCCTGATGTTTGGGAATTTCCATAAGTCAAGCCATCCGGCAAGCTGCCGGATGTAAGAGCCCAGACATAGTCGGTACAGTTGTTTCCTTGAACTAACTCGCTGTATGCAACGCCCGTAATACCACCTGCAAGAGCACCGCCGTCTGGAGTCATTGTTAAAGCAGCTCCAGCATTACTGCCAAAGAAAAAGATCCCTAGACAAAAAACAGGCAGGAAAAACATGTTTTTGAACACTTTTTTATTTACAATTGCTTTCATAGCGTCACCTCTTATTGAGCAATACCGAAGATTCGGATTTCGGCTATTTTGCCATTTTTCTCTTTAAAGTAGATTTTTTCAACACCCCTTAGCAACTCAAGGTTAGAGTCCAGTTCATCCCCGTACAGGGTTTTGATAACCAGAGGATCGTCCGGCAGGCGGAGTTTGCCATCAATCTCAATAAACTTTGCAGTAACACCAGTGATAATTCCGGTTTTCCATTCGGGAGAACTAAAAGTCTCGGCTCCAGCAAAAACATATGTTCTAAACCCAAGAAGAAACGATACTAAAAGTATTATTTTTATTGCCTTCATGATAATTGATCTCCTTTTTCCATACCGTTAAACAATTTTTAAATAATTTTTAATAATTTAATAATTTAATAATTTCAAATAACTGTTAATAACTTGAAATAAAGTCACTACTCCCACGCAACACGCTGATAAACCGAGGCAACGGTCGCCTCTGCTCCAGAATCACTCCGGCATGTAGAGTTTATTCTGTAACATGTGATGATTGGCGCAGTGACAGCAACACCGGAATATCCAAATCCGTATGCCCTTGAACCTCCGCCCTGATAATCACAGTTATACATTTTATTAATACCTACTGAGACCTTAGAATCATTATTTCCATCAAAGCTTAGGACAGAATCGTTGTTAGAAGAAGATTGGCTAAAAATTCGAAGTGCCTTTTGCAGAGCTTTAGGATCAGAGAAAGCAGGTGCAATGTAAGACTCAAACCCCTTAATATTAGGTTTGAGTCCAGATGCCTGCTTTACAATCTTCTGAGCAACCTGGTTGCCCGGTTCTGAATTGTAGAAGCTTTCTGTTTTACTCCTAACATTGCCTGCCTGCATGTTCTCCACAGTAGTCGAGTTTATGGCCGCAATTCCAATTATCGTAAGCACAAGAAGAAGGGAAAGAGCCACCACCATGACAAAACCACGATCATCCCCTACGATATTTTTTCTTATAATATTTTTATCTTTTATAAACATGTTATACCTCCTCATAAATTTCCCATGTTTCGCAGATTAACAACACTCTGCCACAAACGCCTGCGGAAGCCATCGCCTACAACCACAGGATTCCTTCGATTCTCTATTTGCTCCGGAGGGATGTCTAGAGGTCTGAGTTTGTAATCTTCTTTATCTGCCCTGGCCAGAATGCTTATCCGCACAGCAATAATATCATTATTATTAGTAACCACATCGCCATCAATAAAGTCGTCGGCATTTATAAATCCATCTAAAGTTATATCGTCCATACTGCCATCACGATTAGCGTCAATTGCATAGGCAAACTGAAGATCTTCTATATTTTCAGCGATAATCTCGTCGTTAATCCCATCATTTCTTACAAGCTGCATATTATTAACAGAATAAGTTACATTCACTAATCCAAAAACCGGCCTGCATACATCGCCAGGATCTATCTGACCGTTATTGTTAGTATCGCAGACAGCATCCTGTGTGGCGGAGCTTACAGCGCCTAAAACATTCTCCATAGCAAGCGGTATTCTTCGGTTCAGAACAAGACCGCTATTATTATTAGGATCTGTACATATATCATCAGGAGTACTTGCACAACTCCTCACCAAGGCAAGAAACACACCATCGATGCTAAGCCAGCATTTGTCACCCACACCTCCAGTGCATTGCCTAATTCCCCTCTCAGCATCTTGAACGTATATTTTGGAGGGATTAGCAGGGTCCACCGGACCTGAGGGACGAGATACAGAAAGAGTTCCTATTTGTCTAAGACCAGCTACAAAAGATATGCTATCCGAAGCACCGGCACCACCATCTACAGGAGTTATAGCGTTCAGTGATAAGTTCGCTGCGGTATTATCTAATCCCATACCGGTAAGTCTGATCTCTTTTGTCATGATATTCAGGGCTGTTTTAGATTGAGAATTTACCTCTGATACGCTCTCGGTTACATTATACGAGCGGTTTTGCGCGATAAATGTTACCGTGGCTCCAGCCACAAGAGCCATTCCAATTAGAGCTGCCACCATCAACTCAACCAGCGAGAAGCCTCCGTTGTTTCCTATATTTTTTTTAAGCCGCCACATTTGGTCATCTCCTTCAATTCCAAATTGCGGTCGGAAACGAGACCGCGTGAAACTTGTTATATTTGTCGGTCCAACAGGTTCTTACTACAACCGCTGTGGCATCGTTGGTCGGTCTTACATAAGAGACAACGCATTGTGAGTTAATAGCGCCGGCAAGAGCGCCGGCAGCAGCGCCGTCACATGGATCAGTGCCAACTAAAGCGTTAACAGAAGCAGGATCTATCCTGCTGCAAGCTGGAACAACCCAGATCACTCTTGTGTAATCAACACCACTTGTGGTCGAGCGGTTATAATTAGGATTCTCGGAATCAAATACGCCTGTAGGATTAAATACTCCGCTAGCCAAGCTGGTGTATGGCATCGACATTACCTGCTCCATAAGGTCCTGCCCCATATTGGTTGCAATTCTCATCTGCCTGCTTACAGCATTGCCGTGCACGGCCATATACTGCATTCCCATAGCACCGAGCATGCCGGTAATAAGCACAAAAAGAGCTACTACCACCTCGACAAGCGTAAAGCCATCCTGTCCAAGCCTGTTTTTCATCGAACTTCCCTCCATGTTATTACGGCATCGTTCTTTGCATCTCCATCCCATTGCCATAAATTCATAAGTCCAGACAGATTCTGCACTTCGACTTCATAGGAGAAACCTCTATTTGTATGTTGAATAAAAACCCGCCCCATATCCCCGAACGCGCCGGATACCTCAAAAGTTTCACTTGTGGCGTTAGTGGTGCCAAAACAGAATGTTTTGCCGTTACAGCCAGCCGTATCACCGCCATCCGAATCAACTGCAGCAAGAGTGCCAAACTCAATAC
>CAYWZR010000236.1:0-3569 GCA_964462885.1 uncultured Nitrospirota bacterium | reverse complement strand
TATGATGCTGCCCATGGCTTTTTCCTTCGCTTTTTTTGGTTCTATCTCGGGCTTATTGCTTGGCATTGTCATAGCCAGAAAAAAGAGGTTGTATGTTGTGGAGTACGAGAATGAAAAAAAGAAAATAGCCATGGAAACTCTAAGGAGATTAATGGTTACGCTGTCTCATTATCTCCTTAATGCTAATATGATAATTGGTGGGATGGCCAGACGTTGCCGGAAGTCGGAACCCAGCAGCGAGGTTCGTGATGCTGTGAAAATAATCGAGGAACAGGCCAGGAAAATAGACGCTGTTATAAGTGCTTTACGAAAAGTCACTAGAATAAAAACAGCCGACTATACAACGCACGGTCATGGGTTGATGCTGGATATAACCAAGGAGATGGATGAATTGTTAAATAAGCAGAATGAAGCAGATCCAGCCTGGCCTTAAGGTCCATCTGTTTTTATCTCCCGGGACTTACAAGGTGAAGTCCCGGGAGATTTGTAGAATAATCCTGGAGGTACTTTGGAGGTTTAAGTTATGAAAACAAAAGTGAAAGTAAATGTAAATGTAAAATTGTTGGCAGCAGTATTGCTGGGTATTTTTTTGCTTGCAATTAAGTTTGGTAATGCAGAGGCTAAAACAGATGAAGTAGATCAGGTGCCTTTAAAAACAAGCTATGTCTGCATGGTGAACAATAAGTATTTTGGAAAAGAACAGATTCCGGTGGAGTATAAGGATAAAGTTTATTATGGCTGTTGTCAGGGATGTGTTAAGAATCTGCAAAATAATCGTTCTGTCAGATATTCGGTAGATCCCCTTACCGGTAAAGAGGTGGACAAGGCGACAGCATATATCGTGCTGAAGCCTGATGAATCAGGTGAGGTGTTTTACTTTGAATCGGAAGCAAATTATAACCAGTACAAGAAAAAGTAATCCCGCCAAATAATAATTTTCCAGCGGTTACTATGTGGGCATCGTTCACTTATCAAAACTACACTCATACTTAAAGGAGAAATTAAAACATGAGTAAAAATCTGTTTTTTAAAAAATGTTTAAATGTATTTCTAAGCAAATTTACGGTTGTAATCTTTATCGCCATTATTTTGGCCATGGTTGAGGCGCCTGTCTTTGCTCATGACCACGGGGATAATGATAATGAAGGTAAGCATAAAATGGAAGCTGATACAACTGTAAAGAAAACCGATATGCATAGTCATATGGAAGCTATGATGCGCCTGAAAGAACGGGTTCCAAAAGATTATAAGATTATGGACCGTACGCCGGTTACTCCAACTGGTGAGTCTCTGTCAAATGGGAAGGCTTTATTCTTGGAAAATTGCGCTGTTTGTCATGGTAACAAAGGTGATGGAAAAGGTCCGGCTTCTGCTGGTATGAATCCTCCTCCTGCGAATTTTCTGGAGATAGCTCACAGTAATATGTATAGGCCTGGAGATAAGTTTTGGATTATAACCAATGGATCAATAGAGACTGGAATGCCGGGTTTTTCACAGGATATTAATTCGATTGGGCGTTGGCATATCGTAAATTATATTTTATCTCTGCAAGAGGGTGCAAAACAGGAACATCACTAGCGTGCTAGATTGCCGGAACTATGCAGAGGAGGAAACCTACCTGTGTCGCAATATCGACACAGATAGGTTTCGCTTGGATCTGTTCTGGACTAAAAATGTGAAGCTAAATAATACCATATCAATTTACAACCCTCTTCTGACACATGTCATGATTGGTGTCCTAGCAGGAGTTGTCTTACTTCATCCCTTTACTATGGTAATTTACTGGTTTGAATTTCACCATATTGAATTTGCCGACAGTCCGCTTTGGGGATTTGTAATCAGCCGCATGGCAAGATCATTTACAGATAAAATGTTAGGGATGACAGGGATCTTTGCTTTACTTGGCGGTTGTCTCGGCTTGGCTTTTGGTATGTACCATCGTGCGTTAACTAGACGTAATCGTCTTGTAAGTTCTCTTGCAGACGAACTTGCAAGAGATTTGCCATCCTTTATCGAAGGAGGTGAAAGTGAATCCGTAGAATTTAAGGCATCGGCACGTTGGGATTATCGTCAGTCCAAATTAAATAAATCACTTGAGGATACAGTTATCAAAACAATTGCCGGATTTATGAATAACCATGGAGGCACTTTGCTTATAGGTGTGGATGATCAAGGCAGTGTCATCGGTATTGAGGACGATTATACGACTTTGAAGAAAAATAGCAGGGATGGTTTTCAGCAATACGTGATGAATACTATTTCTACTAGAATAGGTACAGATATGTGTCCTTTAATTCACGTTGTTTTTCATAATTTTGAGGGCAAAGATGTCTGCCGTCTGCTTATAGAGTCATCTCCACGACCTGTATATGTTAAAGATAAATCAACACGAAGATATTTTCTTAGAGTAGGAAATGCTACCCGGGAACTTGACGTGCACGAGGCCATTGAACATCTAAAACAACGTTGGCCTGAGCAATGATCAGCTATACGTAAATTGGCTTTTGGAAGCTTTTTCAGGCTACATGGATTTTTGCTCTTTCAGTAACTATAACTATTAGAACTCTTCTATATTTGGCAGTGGACTAAACCTGTATGCTTGTCTCATATGCCTTGGCAGGAATGTTCTATTCCGTCATATGCCATTAGTATCCGTCTTTCGGCTTCTAATTGTTTTTTTGGTAAAACAGTGAAATTAAGATGCTCGAACTGCAAAAGCAGCGTCTCTTTAAGTGGAATTCCATCCAAACCTGTGTCTATAAGTTTTCCCGAGGACACGTCCATTATTTCGGCGTCACGGCCATTGGTTACTACCGCTATAGGCACAATGTAAGAGGGTATTATAGTACGTGCGGCTGCGAGCGCAGGTCTTTCGCGAGTAACAAGAGATCCGGGACCGTATTTTATTATCATCACCGTGCGTTGTTTGAGTTTTACTACGAAATCTGTGATGGAATATCCCCTCAAGTTGCCGCATTCCATATCGTGGCGGACCTTTGGTGTTATATCGTTCTTGGAATAGCCCTTTCTCTCTATCAGAAATCTGGCTATTTTCTGGCGAAAACGCTCATCGTCAGTATCTGTTATTGTCTTCCCTGTGATGCAGTCGATTGTTGTACCAAGGATTAGATGGTGTCCTTTTAGGTTAGGATTGACTTTACCCACAGTTGTTCTCTCATAGCTGTGTATAATTCACCCGTCTTCTTATATATCTTTTACCCCATAATTTTATAATTGTTCTTGAACTTGGAAAAACAAACATAAAACCGAGCAGATCTGTCACAAAACCGGGTGTAAGCAGCAAAGCTCCGGCAATCAACACCATTACCCCATCAATCAACTCCTCAGCCGGGAAAATACCTTCGCGCATACTATTTTGAAGACGATAGAGAACACTGATCCCCTCCAATTTTACCAGATAGGCTCCAACAGCAGCGGTAAAAAGAACGATAATAATTGTATTTAAGGATCCGATAATTGTGCCAACCTTAATAAGAACCGTCAGCTCGATTACCGGAATCAGAGTAAAAACGACAAAAAGTTTAAAGAACATTCCTATATAGAATTCC
>CAYWZR010000235.1:0-3569 GCA_964462885.1 uncultured Nitrospirota bacterium | reverse complement strand
CTTCTACTTACGCGCGTAAATTTCGTTGTCGCTATACCATCTGTAGGTATTTTCCAGCCCCTCCTTAAGGCATATGCTGTGTCGCCATCCAAGAGAGTGGAGCCTTGAGACATCAAGCAGTTTTCTGGGGGTTCCATCTGGATACGTTGTATCAAAGATTATATTACCTTCAAATCCAACCACATCGCACACTATATGGACAGCCTCGGATATAGAAACGTCTTCTCCTGTGCCGATATTTATAATTTCACTACCGCTGTAGCTGTTCATCAGGAAGACACAAGCATCGGCCATATCATCTACATGCAGAAATTCCCGCTTGGGCATACCCGTTCCCCACACAGTCACCGACGGACTTTCTGAAACCTTGGCCTCATGAAATTTTCTTATAAGCGCAGGCAGCACATGGGAGTTCTCCAAATCAAAATTGTCTCCGTTTCCGTAGAGATTGGTTGGCATAACAGATATGAAATCGGTTCCATACTGACGATTATATGCCTGGCATTCCGTAATGCCTGCAATCTTCGCCACTGCGTAGGGAGCATTAGTTGACTCAAGCTCTCCGGTAAGTAGATACTCTTCTTTCATGGGCTGCGGAGCAAGCTTCGGATATATGCAGGAGCTGCCTAGAAACAATAGTTTTTTTGCTCCAAAGCGGTATGCGGCATGTATTACATTGCACTGAATCATCAAGTTTACATGTATGAAGTCAGCAGGATAGGTATTATTTGCATGTATCCCTCCCACCTTGGCCGCAGCCAGAAAAACAAACTCCGGTTTCTCTGACTCAAAAAATTTATCTACATCAGCTTGTTTTGTAAGATCCAGCTCCTTGCTTGTACGCGTTATGATGTTACGGCAGCCTTCTTTTTGAAGCCGCCGGACAATAGCCGATCCAACAAGCCCGCCATGGCCGGCCACGAATATTTTGGAATCACGCATTTAACTATTAACTCCTTATTCGAAACCGTGGTATGTTGCAAATCCTTCCTGCAGGCAGAACTGATCGCGCCGGGCAGTCTTCAAATCCTCTTGCACCATCTCTGCTACCATATCCTTAAAGTTCGTACTGGCGCTCCAGCCAAGTTTTTCCTTCGCTTTAGTAGGGTCGCCAAGCAAAGTTTCCACCTCTGTAGGTCTAAAGTACCGGGGATCGATCTTCACCACCACATTCCCAGGCTCAAAATGAGTGTTGTTATCGCGTAGAGATCCAATTTCCAGATCGTTTACTGTATCCACAAAAGCCTTTTCATCAACTCCGCTTCCCTCCCAACGAAGTCCAATACCAATCTCAGCAAAAGCAGCCTCGACCAGGTCACGAACGGAATACTGCACTCCAGTGGCTATTACGAAATCTTCTGGCTCCGACTGCTGGAGCATAAGCCACTGGGCCTCGACATAGTCTCTTGCATGACCCCAGTCACGCTTTGAGTCCAGATTACCGAGATAAAGACTGGTTTGAAGACCAAGCCGCATTCTAGCCACCGCACGGGTTACTTTCCTAGTGACAAAGGTCTCTCCCCTTATCGGGGATTCGTGATTGAATAGAATTCCATTACAAGCATACATGCCGTAAGCCTCGCGGTAGTTCACAGTTATCCAGTAAGCGTAGAGCTTAGCCGCTGCATATGGAGAGCGAGGGTAAAAGGGTGTGGTCTCTTTCTGCGGAACCTCCTGCACCTTACCAAACAGTTCCGATGTCGAAGCCTGGTAAAAACGCGTCTGCTTCTCTATGCCCAATATGCGCAACGCCTCAAGAATCCGAAGCGTCCCAAGTGCGTCAGCATTGGCCGTGTACTCTGGAGTCTCAAAAGAAACCTGAACGTGCGACTGTGCCGCGAGGTTGTAAATTTCGTCCGGCCGAACTTCCTGTATCACGCGAATAAGGTTAGTGGCATCAGTCATGTCACCGTAGTGCATTAAGAAACGTGGATTGTTCTCATGGGGGTCTACATAAATATGATCCACCCTCTGGGTGTTGAAAGATGACGAGCGCCGCTTGATTCCGTGAACCACGTATTCTTTATCAAGCAAGAATTCAGCAAGATAAGCGCCATCCTGCCCGGTAACTCCGGTAATTAATGCAACTTTTGACATATAATTAAATCTCCGTTCTCCGGCATGACCGGAACTATATAATTAGGTATCGTAAACATAAAAATGCCAAAGTAGATTAACCAATGCTTTTATCCGTGGTCAATCTTTTTCAAAAGCTTCCTTAAAAGCTTTCTTAAAGAGTTTCTTAAAGAGTTTTTTGAATGTTTTTCTGAAGGG
The DNA here is from genome assembly GCA_964462885.1 of uncultured Nitrospirota bacterium. Classification (GTDB taxonomy): domain Bacteria; phylum Nitrospirota; class Thermodesulfovibrionia; order SZUA-242; family SZUA-242; genus JALUUO01. The sequence goes on along the minus strand of CAYWZR010000235.1, from coordinate 1,295 downwards.
ATCCAGGAACACCGGCAAGCAGCACACCTCCAAGTATAAAAAACAAAGCTACAGACAAAATGGCCGGCCTCTGGCTTCCTGTCCAGGAGGAAACAAACCCGAACACCAGTGGGCCAATTACGGCTGATGTCTTTCCGACCAACGAGTAAACGCCGAAGTAGCCTGCCTCTTTGCCGTGAGGGATAAAACTGGAGTACAGGGCACGGCTTGCCGCCTGAATGGTTCCAAGCCCAAGACCGGCAATAACAGCCACCACCCAGAATGCGGCCTTCGTCTCAGTGAAATACGCGATAACAGTCACAGATATCCATAAAGCCAGCGACAGTACTATAACCCGCCTTGCCCCCCAGAGATCGATTGGAGCAGCCAGCAGAGCAGATCCAATCAATGCGGACACCTGAACCACCATGTATAAAAATACGAGTTCTTCGGGTTTAAATCCCAGTGTAACAGAAGCAAATATGCTCGAAAACACTATCACGGTGTTGACTCCGTCCTGGTAGACGAAGAAGGCCGCAAGAAAACGCCGTCGGTCCTTGTTGCTCCAGATTTCGCGTAAGGTGGCAACAGTTTCTTTAAAACCAGCGACAGCTGCGCTGGATACTTTCATCGACTCAGAGCCACCACTGCCACACCAGGCAAAGAGAGGAAGTGAAAAGGCGAAGAAAAAAGTTGCCACCATCAACCAAATCTCCCCGTACAGACCAGCACGAACAAGCGGCAGGGCGGCCACCAAAGATATCATAGATCCGGCGTATCCAAGTGCGAATCCCCAGGCAGAAACTCTACCAAGAGATCCCCGGGGCGCTATGTCCGGCAGGTACGCATTATAAAACACAAGACCGCCTTCCATACCGATGTTTGCCAATACAATAAGGACAAAACCAGTCAAAGCCATGCCCGGTCCAACAGTATACAGAGCCGCAACCGAGAGAACACAAACCATAGTGTAGACCAGAAGAAATAGCCTCCTGACACCAGCATAGTCAGCAATACCGCCAAGAAAAGGCGAGGTAATGGCCACAACGGCCATACTCAAGGAAATCGCCCTGCCCCACCAGAGATCGCCAAGACCTGGCTCTCCGCCTACAACAACTTTTGCGTAGTAAACAGGGAATACCACGGCAACGATCACCGCCGAGTAGCTAGAATTAGCAAAGTCGAACAGACACCAGCCTATGGTGGGTTTTATCTCATGTCTTTTTTCCGCACTCCTCACAATCGATCAATACTTTTATATGTCCCTTTGATATGTCCGTGCCTGACCTTTAGCATTCTGACACACTAGTTGGAGT
>CAYWZR010000234.1:0-3649 GCA_964462885.1 uncultured Nitrospirota bacterium | reverse complement strand
GGCTGTCAGAAGTAATGCTCCCATGCTGGCTGCCTGACCGATGCAGTAGGTGGCAATGTCAGGCTTCACATACTGCATAGTATCATATATAGCCAAGCCGGCTGTTACAAGGCCGCCTGGGGAATTTATATAAAGATTTATGTCTTTATCAGGATCTTCCGTCTGCAGAAACAATAGTTGAGCTATAACAGTGTTGGCAACTACATCATCGATAGTTGTGCCAAGAAAAATAATTCTGTCTTTAAGAAGACGGGAGTATATGTCGTAGGCACGTTCGCCTCGACCTGTCTGCTCAACCACCATCGGAATAAGATTCATTTTAATCTCCTTTTTCCTTTACAAAAGTCGCCTTGGAAACCACTTTTTCGAGTACTTTAGTTTCGTAAATATTTGATCGGATCATCTCCAAGGCACCGGGGTTTGTTCTGTAGTATTCGACCAAAGCTTCCGCCTGCATTCCTGAATCTCTGGAAATCTCTAACAGTCTCTTTTTTATATCGTCCTCTTCAACAGATATCTTTTCCTTTTCACCTATAAGTTCGATCAGTGTCTGCCCCTTAAGATTCCTTATGGCATCAGGCTCTACCATGGCCCGAAGTTCCTCATCGCTCTTAAGAGGTTTGTTAAGGGATTTATCACTCTGCTGCTTGCTTTTGGTTTCTTCTATGAGAATTTCTATTTCCCGTTTAAGCAGAGATTCAGGTAGTTCGAAGTCGTGCCTCAAGAGAAGCTTTTCAGAAGCCTCTCGCTTTTGTAGCTCAAGCGTATAGTATTTTTTCATGTTCTGTATGTTCTCGACAACTTTGGCCCGCATCTTTTCTAAATTATCAATTCCCAGCTCCTTGGCCAGGGCGTCATCAAGATCTGGCAGTACCTGTTTTTTAACATCTTTCAGTAATACTTTAAAGTTGACAGTTTTCCCAGCCAGATCTTCTCCCGGATGCTCCTTTGGATAAGTAACACTGAACTCATAAGTATCGCCTGCCTTTTTACCCAGTGTTTCTCTAGCAAACTCAGGAGGCAAATCCTTTGATTCCAGCTCGAACTGATAATCCTTGCTAGATACATTCTCCAGCAACTTCTCTCCGTCAAAAGCCTCGTAGTCAATAACAACGTGTCCTCCGGGTTCGGCTACCTCAGCAGGTTCAAGCGTGGCACGTTCTTTTCTTATGCTGTCAAATGCCTTATCTATCTCCTCATCAGTCGGCTCTGTAGGGAGCTCCTTAAGTTCGATTCCTTCATAATCAAGGTTCTCCAACTTTGGTCGTACCTCGACAGTAAACGTCATATCCAGGGGCTGTCCAGAATTTATCTCTATCTGCGACTCAATCTCGGGATCTGCAACAGGAACCAACTCTGCTTCCTTAAGTGCGCGCATATAATAGTCAGGGACAAGCCGCTCGATAACCTGAGCCTTTACATCCTTGCCAAATCTTTTCTCAAGTATGCTGAGCGGAACTTTACCAGGGCGAAATCCAGCAACCTTGGCATTCATGTTTAAATGCTGAAACGCGGAATTGATTTCACTGGATACAGCTTCTTCGGGTATTTGAATCTTTAACCTCTTTTTAGTTGAAGAAATATCATCAACAACTTCTGCAAGCATAACTCCCTCCGGTGTTATAAGATAATAGAATTGTAAGATAATACTGGAAAGTTAGTCAACTACTAACTACTCAAGAGGATAGACTAAAAACTGAAGGTTTCAGGTCTAAGTAGTTACACTTGTTTTACTTTAATGTTTTTTAAAAACTAGCATTATAGACTGTTAAAAATTGAAATTAAGCATTGTGAATTAGAGAAGCTCTTGAGAAAATATTAGCTATTTGTTATTATAGCTCTACAGTATAAGTATGACTGGTAAAAAAAAGTAGAAAATCACTTAATAAGGAGGAGAAAGAATGACACAAAAAAGAAGTCGTAGATTTACCATTAAAGATGTACAGTTTGTTCATAAGTATTACTCAGAGATGACAGCAGCAGAAATAGCTTCCTCAAGAAAACTTAGTTTATTTCAGGTAAATAAAATAGTTTCCGATCTGAGAAAATCTGGTATTGATATGCCTAGAAAAACCCCGAAACGCGTCAATCCGGTAAAAGCATATATTGAAAGCATTGGCTCAATCGAAAAACCAAAGGCCAAGGCCAAAGCCAAAAAAAGAGGCAGAAAACCAAGCGCTTAAGTCTAAGCCCTAAGGGGACTGTTTTTCCTGTTTTATTTTATTTTATTTTCTTTAGTCTCCAACGTTCCCTTAGGGCGACTCTTTCCAGAAGTTTCCATTCAACCATTTTAATATCCTATTTTTTATCCTCTCTACCGGGCCGGAGTGTGTAGTGCAAACCTTGTAGCTCATGCCTGCTGTATTTATCGGTGTTAAAACAGATGGACAGGATATCGAAGCAAGTAGCCCGGTTTCTGTGCAAATCTTTTTTAAGCTAATGGAAGTCGGTATCGAAAAAACTCCTGCCGGATATGTTTTATCAGCATAGCTCATGAAATCCGCCCATATGGGCAACGCTGCCTGCGCTCCGGTAAGACCAATTGACTTGCCGCTGTCTCTGCCTACCCAGACCACGGTAAGCAGTCCAGACGTGTAGCCCGCAAACCATGCATCCCGCAGATCGTTTGTGGTACCGGTTTTTCCCGCGCATTCGCTTTTTATTCCATAGTTAAGAATTCCACGACCAGTGCCTCGTTTAATTACATCCTGAAGCATATGGGTTACCTGAAAAGCTGTTTCAGCTGAGAGTACCTGACCTTTCAGGCTACTGTGCTCAGGCTTTTTTCCAGGCTGTCCTTCAGGGTTTTTTTCGGATTTTCCCTCTTTATCCAGAACGGCTAGCACTGGTGTTGCTTCAACCGATCTTCCTCCATTGGCAAAAGAAGCGAACGCTGTAGCAAGATTCAGCAGAGAGACCTCTACAGAGCCAAGCGCAAGAGAGGGTAAGGGTTTGATTTTTTCTCCAAGGCCCATTTTTTCAGCAAGGTTAGAAACGTGTTTTAGTCCCACTTGATTTGCAAGAGCTACAGTCGGCAGGTTGATAGAAAAAGACAAGGCATCCAGTGCGGGTACTTTCCCTCGAAATTTTCCTGAGTAATTTCTAGGTTCCCAGGTACCGCCGTGGCTGTCACTGATACTTATCGGTTCGTCATTTAATGGTGTTTGCTCATTAAAGCCGGGCAGAGATTCAAATGCTGTTGCGTAGACAAACGGTTTGAATGTCGAGCCGGGCTGGCGCATGGCAAGAACCGCCCTGTTAAACGGGAAATACCCAAAATCCTCTCCTCCAATCATAGCCTTTACAGCCCCGGTTGCAGGGTCCAAAACCACAAGTGCTGCCTGTAGGTCTTGTGGATGTTCGGGTTTTTTTTTCGGCTCTTAACTTTCTCAGACCTCTGCGCACGGCTTGTTCTGCGGCACTCTGAAGACTTAAATCAAGGGTGGTAAAGACATGTCTTTGGCCTGCGCTCTTAGGATTTACCTCCGGGATGTTCATAGTACCATCGTTGGAGGAGTCGGCATTATTAAAGCGGTCAACCATCATAAAGTAAAGAATGTTACTGTGCCAATCGGTTCTATCAAGTTTATCTTCGCTGCTCACAACCTTGCCATACTCCAGTGGTATAAGTATATCATTGCTGGGTTTG
>CAYWZR010000233.1:0-3652 GCA_964462885.1 uncultured Nitrospirota bacterium | reverse complement strand
CTTTGCCATTGTTTTGAATTATAACAGTGCCTGAAAGACCATTTACCATACCTCCTACACTATAGGTTGAGTCGTTGTTCTTGTCTTTTCCGCAGCTTGTAAAAACCAGTGTCAGGGAAATGATAAGCGTAATTATCAGTACGTTATTTCTCATTGTCTCCTCTTCACTTAATTCCTAATTCTTAATTCAATTTTCAGAAAGTATTGGTAAAAGTCCTCCGCTTTTAGAAGCAACCAAGTTGGCAAGCCATGATTCTGATTCCAATTTCATTGGCCACTTTGCCAACCTCACGTGAAGAGACGTTAAGTCCGGGAGAATCAGCTATTGCCAGTGCATCAGCACATTTTAGGCGACCGTTTTTTGCAGCACTTCGAAGACGTTTCTCTATCAGCATTCTCTTTGACTTTGAAACTCCTTCATTGAGTTTGGAAAGGTTATTGGACACCTTATCTAAACTATTTTTCTCTGTTGACAACGCCGTATTTTTTTCTGACATCTTTAGTTTTTCCACAGGAATATTCGCCTTCAGGACATGGGGCATGCAGGCAGCCGGGACCGGCTTTTTGAAAGATCACCGGCGCTGCTTTTTTTACGGATTTCAACATCAGCTCAGCCATTGCTCTTATTTCCCACTGTGCGCGGTTACAGCATCGCACTCTAAAGAAATGAAGCATCTCCCTGGCATTCATGGTGACCATAATCTTGGTCTCAGCCGCGTTTGGAAGCAGAAACCTTGCGTCCTGATTGGCAGCCTCCCCCTTAAGCCCCCTTTCGTGAAGCTTGCAGATAAGGTAGTTGTATGCCTGCTGCGCTTCGTCCATAAATTGGACAAAGGCTTTACGAAGTTCACGGTCCGATTGGATAGAGGGAGGGATTACATAGTCGAATCCAGCAGACTCACTCACGTAGCGTTGAGACTGTTGTGAGTAGCTTGCCAGACGGTGACGAACAAGCTGATGCGAGCATGCCCTTGAGATTCCCTCTACCGCAAAGGTGAATGACACATGCTCTACAGGACTCATGTGTCCCATCTTCATAAGCCGTTCTACGAAATCTTTCTGACTCTTTCTGCCAACCTTTTTCTTAAGACCTTCAACATCAGAGGGGCTGTAGCAGAGCTTGGCAGCCATGGCCACCGCAGCCTCGGGATCAGGTGTGTGTGTAAGCAGAATTACCTTAAGTTTTGCTTTGCGCATTATAGTTACATCCTTAAATAATTGTATTGATACTCTAGTTTATCCATATCACTATGGGAAGGCTGAGCATTCAGTGGTTTACTGCATTGACAAGCCCTAACATAATAAGCGGAATCAGGCTAAATTTCCAGCCCTTCTGAGAAATTTAGAGTAGAGTAATTCTTAGTAATTAAATCAGGTCTTTGTACCTGAGGCTGCTTCCGCCGAATATATCAAGAGCACTTCCTACAGTAAAATCAAGTTTTCCGTTTCCAAGTCTTTGAATGCTCGAGATATCCTCCATCGAGCGAATGCCGCCTGCATAGGTGGTCGGCAGCATAGTCCAGCAGCCAAGGTTCTCGACAAGCTCTTCCTCTATTCCTGAACACTTTCCCTCTACATCAACGGCATGGATCAAAAATTCTGAGCAATATTTAGAGAAAAAATCCAAGGTTTTCGGAGAGACCTCAACCGCTGTAAAATTCTGCCACCGCTCGGTGACGATGTAGTATCTTCCATCTTTTTTTCTGCAACTAAGATCCAAAACAAGCTTTTCCCTGCCGACCGCACGCACAATATTTTGAAGATGCTCATGGTTAACCTGTCCGCTGCTAAACACATAAGATGTAACGATCACCCGCTCCGCACCGGCATCAAGCCAGTAACCGGCATTAGTGCTATCAACTCCTCCTCCAATTTGCAATCCGCCGGGGTAGGCTTGTAGAGCATCAAGTGCAGCCTCGTCGTTTCCCGGCCCGAGCTTGATAACATGCCCACCTTTAAGTCCGTCTTTGCGGTAAAGACGGGCATAATACGCTGCCGGTCGGTCGGACTTAAAATTGGTAGCTGGCCCTTCGATACCCTCGTCTTTAAGTGTGCTGCCTACGATCTGTTTTACAAAACCCTTATGCAGGTCTATACACGGCCTAAAGCGCATCTTTGCACTCACTTTTTATTTTTTTTGGATCACTAAACCAAATTTTCCGGATTAAGAAGTTTATCTGCATCCTCTTTAGACAAAATCCCTTCTTCTATAACAATTTCTTTAACGGTTTTCCCCTGACTGTAGGCTTTTTTAGAAACCTCAGCAGCCTTATGGTAGCCGATTATCGGGTTAAGAGCTGTTGCCATGGCAAGACTCTGCTCCACACGGCGTCCGCATTCTTTCCGGTCTGCCTTTATACCGCTGAGACAGAGGTCGTTAAATGCCCGCAGTCCATTTGATAATATTTCGATCGACATCAGAAGGTTATACGCCATAAGCGGCATCATAACGTTAAGTTCAAGCTGGCCTGCCTGAGCAGCATGTGTAATAGTCGCGTCATTGCCCATCACCTGAAAACAGACCATGTTAATCATTTCCGCCATTACCGGATTCACCTTGCCGGGCATTATCGAAGAGCCGGGCTGAACCGCAGAAAGCTTAAGCTCGGCCAAACCGGTCCTTGGCCCGGAGGAGAGAAGCCGTATATCATTAGCGATTCTGGATACTGTAACGGCCAGGCCTCTTAAAGCAGCCGAAAGCTCCAGCGCACCAACTACGTTCTGAATACCCTCAAACGGATTTTCCATAGGTTTAAACTTCATACGTGTGATTCTTGCAATTTCACGTACAACCTCCGGCCGGTAACGCGGATGCGCGTTTATACCAGTACCCACGGCATTTCCGCCAAGAGGCAGATCAAGGAGAGTTTCCGAAGCATGTTCTATCCTAAACTTTTCCCGTTCCAGCGCTGATGCATAACCCGAAAACTCCTGCCCAAGGCGCATCGGCACAGCATCTTGAAGATGAGTGCGACCGGATTTCACGATTGGCATGAATGCTTTGGACTTTCGAACAAGGGTTTTGTGAAAAGCACTAAGAACAGGCCGCAGATCATATTTTAAAGCCTCTAAAGCAGATACATGTATTGCAGTCGGCATTGTGTCGTTTGTGGACTGTGCCATATTTACATGATCATTAGGATTACAGAGCGAGGCATCTCCCTTTTTTCCACCAAGAATTTGGTTGGCCCGGTTCGCGATTACTTCATTAGCGTTCATATTCTGAGAGGTTCCGGCGCCGGCCTGGTAAACATCCACACAAAAGTGATGATCGTGCCTGCCTTCCACAACCTCTTGAGCGGCTTGTTCAATGGCTGCGGCAAGCTTTTTATCCAGCTCTCCCAGCCGACTGTTTACGCGGGCTGCGGCAAGTTTAATTACTGCCTGAGCGCGTACAAAACGCCGGGGCAGACGAAGTCCACTTACAGGAAAATTTTCTATGGCTCGCTGAGTCTGGGCTCCGTAAAGAGCTTCTACCGGAACCTTAACCTCTCCCAGCGTGTCTGTTTCTATTCTGTATTTCAATTTAATAGTCTCTTTTAATAATTTTCTCTTAGAGGCGGGCTTGGAACCCGCCCCTACGTTATTTGTCAGCAGCATTAATCGCATCGATCAGGTTTCGCAACCTGCCGAAATCTTTACGATTGAAATC
>CAYWZR010000232.1:0-3718 GCA_964462885.1 uncultured Nitrospirota bacterium | reverse complement strand
GATAATGTACAGGGGACTTGCACCCCATAAGATCATGCCCATGCCGGGCACACACCAGCCGCTACAGTGGACCGGGGAACACGGCTAGTTGTTAAGGTAATATCAGTGCCCCGGCCCACTGATCTCGTCGTTATGCCCAAGAGGAGTAGAAATTGAGCAAGAGAGATTGGCTAAGGCTTCCTGTCGTCTCAACGGGCGCTGAATATCTGGTTATGGGACACCTGATGAGGCGGAATATCCTCACGTACAAAGCACCAGAAGGAAATGAAGGATACGATCTCATCTGCATTCACCCAGAGCCAAGGTACAAGCCTCAAGGGAATGAGCGTGCACAAGTTCGCGTTCAAGTAAAAAGCCGGTACGCGACTGATTGTGACAGAGGTTTTCCAATTAAGGAAAAGGTGCTTGATGCTTTTGATTTCCTTGTTGTGGTGTTTCTGAATATCGGGAAGTTTTACGGAAACAACGATGGTACAGTCGGCGCTGAAGCACCAGAGTTTTACACGTTAACGCCGGAATTCATAAAAGAGCATCACGATACCTCGTCCACTTGGCAAAAAGTACGGCTAAAAAAGCTACAAATAGAAATTGAGCCTTTTAAAAATGAGGCAGGGCTTGAGCTTGTTGCGGAGGCATTGGGTGTTCCAGTTCCAAAAAAAAACAGGGTATAACACGGCGCTCCAACCGATCGCTCAACCGTTGCGCGTTTTCGCGTCGGCTGAGCTTGATCCTTAGCCTTTCCTACTGAAACAACAAATGCCATTTTCTAATTAGGGTAACTAAGGGACGGGTAACTAAGGGACGGGGTAACTAAGGGACGTAGCTAAGTTTTAAAAGATGTTATACTATTTAAAAATAAGTTATTTCTATCTTTTGGGGAGAGTTTGGTGTCAAGTCTTTCATCGTGACAAATTTGTCACGATGAAAGACTTGACACCATAAATGCAGAACGAAAAAAATGTTCATCCATAATTGCTGCATGAAAGGTTGTCAAAATACCGTTTGCGCAACTCCCTTCCTAAAACATCACGGGCCGACTTGATGTCAGGACGATCACCATTGAACTCCAACTTACAGAATAGCTGACTCAACACATCTTCAGATAAATCGCATCTTGCCTTACCCATGGCATTTTTCACCTTGCAAATATGTTCAGACAGTTGAGTAGCACCTTTGCCATCCGAATCCTGAGTGCATGACCTAATATAAAGAAGGTTGGACCAGTCAGGCTTAACGTGCCAGAACCCAATGTTGGTCGCAATAATGTACCTGTAGAAACTATCCGCCTCCTTATGCTCGTACTCAGAGAACTTCCCGAGGCTCGAAAGCATATCAGCATCCCATGTTCGGAATGGGAGAGCACCCTTGTCCCGAGTCTTCACCTGGATTGCTACAATTCTGCCATCATTTCTGCGAAGCATGATGTCCTCAATGAACTCACTGTCACAGTAAAGCTCATCATGCTCAGGATCGTTATCAAGTAGTTGGATTGCATAGAAGGCCGCAATTGTAGCCTGATACCGGAACCGCCGAAACGACTCCGCGCCGTGGTCAGCCAAATTGAACCGTTGCCACAGGGAATGCGGTCCACATATTCATGGCGTTCTCCCTGCCTATCATGGCCCGGCTGGGGTTCATAGCGTGGCTCACCTTTTTGTTGAGGAGGATCAATCATGCCGGATGTTCTCTTCCAGAAAACGCAGCATGTCATATTTGCTCGGGAGAATAGAGTCAGCCCTCAAATTAACAAATAAGGCAACAAGCCTGCCTTGTTTTTATTTAAAGTGAAACTTTGGGGACATCCTATAGCTCCCTGTCAAGAAAAAAGTTTTTGGTGTAGTTTTTTCTTTTCAAATAAAATAGATGCGGCTTCAGTGCCACGTTTCCATCCATGCCTGGTACTGCGATGGACGCAGGCGATAACGCGCAATATTTCCCTCATGCAGACTCATCACTTCCGTTTCTGCCACTTCGATAAAGCGTGCCAGGTTCTCTTGCGGCACATCCTCCATGGCACGCTGCTTGATGAAGGCTGCTGCGGTTTTCTTGTTCATACCGCCGCGAACAATCTCGGCGACAATCCCGGCCAGCAATGTACGGTAGCGCAGACGGAACCGGTCCGGCTCTCCCAGCGACTGGCGCACGGCTGAATAACGGGCGCAAGAACGTTCATAGGCCCAGACGAACACATCGCGCAACAGCTCGATTCGATTAAGTTCGTACACGCCCAGCATACCATCGATATAGGTTCGTTCGGGCACATCCACAAACGATAACGGACTCAGGTTCTCACGGATAAGCGGCAGATTTGCGGCAAGGCGCGCAACACGTTTATTCACATCCTCGAACGGTTGCAAATAGGGCAAATGCACCATGGCGAAAAAAACTTGCTCGAACGGGTTGGTAATCGCTGCGGCAGTGTCGAGAACTTGCTGAAAACATTCCTCGATCAACTGCGGCACTTGCAATGGAAGGTAAACTGTCCCACTGATTTCCACAACAATAGTACGCAAGCGTCCGCAAGCCTGAGGATCGGCAAGCAGGTTGTCCGAAAGCAAGGCATGCAGGTTGAGGATGGTGTAGCGATTGAACCCCACCTCTTCGGCCTGTTCTACCAGCAGCTTGATGGCAGCCTTGTGGTTCAGAATCATCTGCGCTTCCAGGGCATTCTTCCCCTCGGCGGCCTCACCAAGTTCCAGCAAGCGCTCGGTTTCGAGTAGTGAGTAGGTATTGCCTTCCAACCGGCTGGAATTCCAGGATAGGTCAATCAGCAGGCGGTTGAATATCTGCCGCGCATACGTCCCGGCCGGACGCTGGCCGTCCGGCGAGCGTCCCATGTCGAAAAGACGCTGTCGTGTTTCCACCGGCAGATAGAAGGTATCGTTGGGCCGGTACTCATCCAGGAACGTCCGGTTGTATCCGACCGGACTCCGGTTCTGGATGGGCTCGCGGACAGCCTGCTTGATGACATCCCCCTCGGGTGAAACCGGTAGGTAGAGCGTCAAATCCGCCGTAGTCCTTATACTCATGGTTACATCGCCGGCAAGCTCAATAGGTGTCCTACGATAACGACTCCCCCGGCCACGGCCCTCGACAGCAAGCCGCTTCTGTTTGACCAGCAATGCCAGACGGCGCTGCAAGGTACGGCGCGACATTTTGATTGCCAGCGCACCGCTGATATCCTCGATAGCTGCACTCTCGGGAAATCTGGCAACAGCTTCTTGAACGGTATCGAGTTCGTGCTGTGGAATTTGTTTCGGCATTATCTCCTTAATTATGGCGCAATTACCATAAATGTGCCACAAAAACACATTTATATGTCTCGTTTCTACTATTGCGCCACTTAAAGCGGCGCAATATTGAGCCTTATTCCACCCTCCCCCTTGCAGATATATACCAGCAATAAAATTTTTGGAACTTTCAGGGACGTTGTTGCCTAATTTAACTTATCCTGATATAGTAACGCAACACCTCCCGCACCTGATCCATCAACTTTAAAGAAGGCTTTGGACAAAATTTGTAATTGTTTTCCATGTTTTTATATACCGTAATAAGTGAAAAATGACAAGCTAAACAAGAGTTTAAGAGATAAAGTCTCCTGTTGCCTGTAACCCATCAAAAACATTGTATTTTTGCCTTCAGACTATTTTGCAGAGGGTATGGCTGAGGAGCGTCTTCTTGCATATCGTACCAAGGGCACATATTGGGGCAAGGAACG
>CAYWZR010000231.1:0-3720 GCA_964462885.1 uncultured Nitrospirota bacterium | reverse complement strand
GGAGAGTAGGCTGCCACCTACACCAGCAGTGAGAGTAACCAACAGCCATTGTCCCTGGGTCATGTCAGGATTCATGTTCAACACTGCAAACATCACTGGAATATTATCAACAATGGAGGAGAGTAGGCCCACAACAGTATTGGCAAAAGTTGGACCCCATTGACCATACATTATTTCAGAGGCCATGCTCAGATAACCGATAAAACCCAGGCCGCCAACGCATAGAATCACCCCATAGAAAAACAGCAAGGTGTCCCACTCCGCACGGGAGATTTTGCGAAAGATATCAAACGAGTGATCGCTATTTAGATCCCCTCCCTCTGCCGTTATCTGTTTTTTATGAGTCAGTTTCAGATAATAACCAAAGAGTTGCAGATAGGCCAGGCCGGTCATCATTCCAAGCATTGGTGGCAGATGTAAAAAATTATGGAAGCTTACTGCTGTGATGATGGTCAATAGAAATAACACCATTATACGTTTTGCTCCCCGTTTCATCAGTACCACCTCTTCCTCAGGAGCTTCAGGGCGACCACCTGGAACGGCAAAGTGCATTATGATGGCAGGCACCAGGAAATTAACCATAGATGGTATAAATAGAAAGAAGAATGTCCAGAAACTAACGATGCCTTTCTGCCATACCATCAGGGTCGTGATATCTCCAAAGGGGCTGAAGGCGCCACCGGCATTAGCTGCTACCACGATATTAATGCAGCTGATGCCCACAAAACGTGAATTATCAGAACCTACCGCCATAACCACTGAACACATCACCAGAGCGGTGGTGAGGTTGTCGGCTACAGGTGAGAGAAATAAGGCAAGAATGCCGGTAAACCAAAACATCTGGCGATAGGTAAAACCCTTACTAACCAACCAGAAGCGCAGTGCCTCAAAGGCACGACGTTCTTCCAGGGAATTAATGTATGTCATAGCGACAAGCAAGAACAGCATCAGCTCAGCAAAATCCAGGATATTCTGGCGTACCGCATTTTCTGCGGCATGTGTAAAGCCGTGCTTGGCATATACGATAGCTATAATTACCCAGATAATACCGGCTGCAAGTACCACTGGTTTAGATTTTCTCATAAGAGAAAACTCTTCAGCCATCACCAGAAGATAAGCGATAACAAAAACAGCAATTGAGAGATAACCTGCTGGATGATTTACCAGGGACAATAACCGTGTAACTTCTTCATTGGCCAGTGCTGGTGAGCAAAAACCTAACATTAAAAACAGACTTGTAAAAAAATAAACCGACAACTTCTTCAATTTTGCCTCCCTTAAGATACTAAAATATACTGAATGTGTTTTTTGAACAACGTTATTTAAGAATAACAACAGATGACTCGGAAGCCGTTATCAACTGTTCCAACCGATCTTTGGAAAAAAACTTTGTCAACAGAGATTTTTTTCCGAGCCAGAGACCGATTGTTCCGGTCTTTGATGCTTCGTGTGCGAATACCGGCAGTTCCTCTTCATCTACTAGCCGGACCCAGGCGCGAACTCCACGTTCTGTGTAGTACCGCAGGACCTGCATCATTTGCTCTTCTACTTTTTCACGCAATCCGTGGGGACCAGTCAGTCCGACTATTTTCAGCTCTGCCTCCTGTATCGTAACTAACTGATTAATGATTTCTAAAGATTCCTGACTTACGCTGGCCTGATCCAGACAGCAGACAAGAGTCTTGCCCATACTTGTGCCCTTAATGACAAGGGACGAACAAGGTGCGCTGGCAGCTACTTTTTGCGGAAAACGTAGCTGTCCATTCCATTCAAAGTTATCGTCGGTGCTACTTGCCGATGCGCCCAGGATCAGAAAATCTGCCTGTTCTTGTTCAACCTGTTCTGAGACAATACGAAGCCAATCCCCCTGACGAATCAATACTCTAAACTGCTTCCGACCATTGGAGCCTGCTTGGTCCATCTCCCAGGCATTATTTCTAACCGGGTGAAAGGCGGCATTTTCCTTGTACGTTCCATAAGGAGAATCATTGCCCAGAAACAGGCATTGAATTTCGGATAAGGCATCCGATAACTTGGCATCCGGAGCGTCTCCGTTTTTGGCCTGCAAAGCAAGGATTGTTACATCCGCCCAGGTATTAATCGCGAAGCGTGCAGCGATGCGTGCGGCCTGTAGACTGTATTCTTCGGCATCGACAACAACTAAAACCTTCATCTCAAACCTCCTGTTCCAGCTTTCCAGGTTTTTTTGAACTAGACGACTTCGGCTTACAAAGTAGCATTGGATTGGAAAGAAGTGCCAATAATTCCGCCCGAGGGGTTTGCCGGCTTGGAAAAGTCGAGACTACCAGGCCGTAGTTACGCATATAGACTGCTGCCTGTTCCGGTGTGCCCTGCACCACCTGACACTCTACATCCTCCCAGCCCGCAGCAGCCAGCATGTTTTCTGCTCTATCAAGGTATGAGCCGGCTTCTTTTCTTTCCTGAAATACGAGTTCTTTTTCTTCTCTAAACTGGTAATAAAGTAGGGTGATATCGAGCTGTCCGTCAAATGTTTCGTAGATTTTTCCAAAACATGGTATCAGAGCTTCAAAGGGTACTGCTTCACCAGCGAGGATCAATATGTTGTGAACTGGCACCATATTTTTTACCAGCATCACCGGACAGGTGATGTTCTGAAAGCGACGGCTGTTTAAGAGATGAAAAAAATCTTTTATACTCGATGTATTAAGGTATCCCTCTATGTATAGGTCATACACACCGTGCCGTAGTTCGTTTAAAACTTCATCATCGCGCTGACCGACCAAAACTTTTGGCGAACCGACGTGAGGACAATTAACCTTTTCTGTTTTTAGCAGACGGTGTACCTCGTCTAGCCCTGCCTTGACAAGCCCTTGTTCCCAAGATCGCCGAACCCAGCCCGTACCCGGTGCAGCCTTCTTCCCTGGGTCCTCAACATGGAACACCTGCAAACGTCCACTTGTTTTATTAGCCTGTTCTGCAGCAAATCGCAAAGCAATGCTTGAAGGCAGATCTTCGTCAAGGTAGATCAATGATTTCCACATATTTTCTTACCCCCGTTTTTCCTTTTGTCGTGTTTCCGCTTTTGCAATTGCCTCAACGATTTCACCAAGCTTAAACGGTTTTGCAAGAAAGTCCGAGACCCCTTTACGGAAAGATTCCCGAGCGGTTTCCATTGTGGCGAACCCGGTAATAACGATGACCTCTGTTTCCGGTGCTTTTTCCTTTACGGCAGCAAGAAATTGCATGCCATCTATTCCCTCCATCTTCAGGTCTGTAACAACAATATCAAATGTTTGTTCCTGCACGCGTGCAAGAGCCTCCCGGCTGTCTGTGAAAGCTTCCACCTCATAACCTTTTTTCTCTAAAGACGGTTTCAACCTTTTGGTGACGATAGGCTCGTCATCCAAGATCAAAATACTGGTTTTTGTATCCATGTGATTCCTCCACAATTGTTTTGAACTTTTCAACAAAACGGGAAATATCGTTATCGTTGACCATGCGCACATCCAACTGGCGGGTAAATCCTATAAGTACTCCGAGAAGGGAAAGACGGCTTATCAAATCCAGTATCTCCAAACCTTTAAGTCTGCCTACTACGAGATCACCTTGAACCTCAACGCGGAAGTCGTTCAGCGCAAGAGAGCTAGCAAGAAACTGCGCTCTGCGCGAGCGGCGTTTCGCCTCGGTAACGCCGCCAAAGAAACGAAAATAGATGTAGTTGTCGTCAACTCTCTCTGA
>CAYWZR010000230.1:0-3769 GCA_964462885.1 uncultured Nitrospirota bacterium | reverse complement strand
AGACGGCCCGAAGATGAGATGCGAAAACGTTAAGTTATTTTGGGACAAGCCCTAAAGTAGAGGGCAGACCTTCGTGTCAGTCCTGATAACGTTGGTCTGCCCCTACAGTAAGCGGTGCAAGTGCTTTGTTAAAGATCTAATCTAGATGATAGCGTTGTCCCCTGTTTCTCCAGTCCGGATTCTCAATGCGTCCCGAATTGGTAACACAAAAACCTTGCCATCTCCGTGTTTGCCTGTACTGTTGACCTTCATTATCGTATCCACAACCTTTTCAACCGGAACGTCAGAGATAACAAAATCCAGCAGATTCTTCGGCATCCAGAAAACCGGTTTTGTTAACGCAGAACTACCGGCCATTGAAGAAGGTGTGGGCGATGTGTAGATCTTTGAAACGTATTCTATATCCTTTGGCATTTCCGGATCGATGTTATCCATTATGGATCCCCCCTGCCGTCCTCGGCCATTAACACTATGAACGGTGACGGACACAACACCTATCTCGTACAGTGCTTCCAGTGTCTCATTAACCTTTTGCCCTCTGATAATAGCCATAATCTCCTTCATAGCCCTGTCTCTCCTGTCCGTACAGTGTAGGCCTCTTCCACATCCGAGACGAAAACCTTACCGTCACCGATAAAGCCGGTTTTGGCGCTGTCGGATATTACTGCCATAACCTTTTCAAGGTCATTGTCTTCCACAACCATAAGCAGAAGTATCTTTGCTAACATATCGTAATGTACAGGACCCACTTGAAGTCCCTTCTGCTTGCCGCGTCCAAATACATGAGCCTTGGTTACCGAAGGGAAACCGGCTCCCTCTAGTGCCAATACAACGTCTTGTTCTTTCTCAGGTCTGACTATTGCTCTTATCAACTTCATGATTTCTATCTCCTCCTAATAAATTAGTAATTTTATCTGCCCCTCTTATACATGTCCAGATGCTACAATCATCTTCATTAACCAAGGCGGTGGTCCGCTTCGTATTGTTTCAGAGAGTTTTTTTGCCGACTCCTCAATACTCATTCCGTCCTTAACCTTGACCGGCATGATACCGCAACGTGAAAGCCGAGCAGCGGAAGGACCACCTATGCTGGTTATATAAATAATTCCGCAATCCTCCAATTTTTTTATCTTGGCGTTTACCGCATCCTCGTGAAGAGTTCCCTGTCCACGAGTACTTTCTACCGAAACGTCACGATCTTCTCCAAAAACACGGAAGCCGACAGCCGTATAGTCCTTCTTTGTAAATTCATATACTGCAAACTTACCTGCACGCCCGAAATGTTCATTCACATGTACCCCGTCTGTGGTAGCAAACGCGACTTTCATGTTGCACCTCCTGCAATCTTATTTCCAATATGATTAATCATATTCAGCGTTCCATGATATCCAACAGTCAAAGTGGTGTTTATACCAAGCTTATTGAATACCGGAAAACCCCACTCAAAATGCTCGGCTCCAAGTTCTTTTGCCGCAAGCTTTCCATGAGAACCGGCAATCAAAAGGTCAAACTGTCCTTTAAGTGATCCATAATCACCGATAATCACTTCTTGCGCAGGCACTCTCTTTGCAATACTGGATTCTGTTGGAATAACAACCATTGGGATCTCGGCCATCATTTCCAAAAGCATTCTGCAAAGTCCCATAGCTGTGTCTGCTTCCTGTGCCAGGACAATCCGTTTTCCGCCTATAATATCGAGGGCGTCCCGCATTCCATCCACAAGAACCTTCCTGTCTCGCTGATATCTTGCCGGAATATTTTTTCTTCCACTTAACTCCAAAAGCAGACTAAAAAACTTATCAGAAGATGCCAGCCCTGTCAGGCTCTCCAAGACAACAAAAGGCACTTTACATTGTTTGGAAAGTATCTCCCCAGCTTTTGTAAGGCTTGTGCCTATGATCAGAGTAAGAGCTGCTGAGCCCATTTTTCTTATACTGTCTAATCCTGTTCCACCCGATGTCATGGCAGAGAAGCTGTCTCGACTGCCATCAAGCGCGGCCGGATCAGGAAGAAATATCGGTTCAAGACCTAAATCCTCGATGATATTACGCAACTCCCATGCATCAACCGGCGTGATGTTACTTCCAACAATAATATTTATACGGTCTTTTTTGATTGTAGCTTTAGGTTCTGCCAGCAGGGCCAACTTCTCTACAGCAGCAGCATAGCCTTCTTCCAGTCCTCCCTTGTAGTCTGGGGTCGGGACATGTATTACAACTGCCGGGCCGTCTTTAAACTCACTTAAAACAGCTTCGAAATCCTCACCTCTAACCTCTGCCAAAGCGGTTGAAAGTACAGCTACAATCTCAGGAGAATTTTTCTTTTTCTCCATAATATCATTGATAGTTATCTTCAGACGTTCCTCGCTACCCATCACAACGTCTTCGGCGAAAACTTTAGTGCTCATCATGGATATAGGCTCCATGAAATGCTTGGTAAGCAGAACCTTGCCTAGAAAGTTACATCCTTGTGAACCATGCAGCACCGTCATAGCTTTATCGATTCCCTGAAGCGCAATAGCCGCGCCGATAGAAGGCGAATGCTTAAGCGGATTAATGCTTAACGACTCATTCAATCTTGCATTATGAACCCTAGGCTTTAAATGTTTTCTTCCACCACTATAAAAATCAACTGCATTGCTTATCTGCTCGGCCAGATTTACAAGCCCGTCATATCCTGCATAAGCGATATGACGTTCTTGATTTACATCAACAAAAGGAAATCCCTCCTTAGCAGCCAGATAACGGTTCCGACCACCTGCAATGAGCATATCGGCATCGTGCTTTTTCATCAGCTCTAATATATTTGATGCCACCATATTTTCGTGAAGCGGAGCATTTGGACCGAGAAGCTCTTTCATCTTTTCCTCGTCTTCCACTGTGCTCTTTTTTGTGCCTATCGCCACTACCTCTATGCCTAAGTCCATAAGCGCAGAGATAAAAGACCAGCTTTTAACTCCACCGGTATACAACACCGCCTTCTTGCCTTTAAGAGATGAGTAGGGCTCTAACGCCACTTTAAGTTTTTTCTCTTCAGCCAGGATGACAGCATTTACACGAGTTACAGCAACAGGATTATGTTGTAGTAAATTTTTGCCAATACTCTCCAGTGCATCACGCATCTGCCTGCGTCCGAAAAACGAAACTTCTACATATGGAGTTCCGTACCGCAACTCCATTTCACGAGCCACATTAATTAGTGCGCGGCCACAGACAACAAGATTTAACTTAGCTTTGTGTGCATGTGTAATTTCGCTGTATGAAGCATTGCCGGTAATTCTCGAAAGTATATTTATACCTGCACTTTTTAAAACCGGCTCAACCAAGTCAAGGTCGCCGGCTATGTTGTACTCTCCTATCAGGTTTATATCAGTGGAGGTTATAATTTCCGGCTCTCCTGTTCCAATAACATGATCCAGAAGAACTTCTCCAGCGATTCTATTTCCCAGATTCTTCGGCCCGACAAATCCAGGAGAATGAACAGAAATTACCGGGACACCCAGACTCTCTTGTCCCTTTTTACAGACTGCATCGATATCTTCGCCAATCAGGCCGGTCACACAGGTTGAATAAACAAAGATCGCCTTTGGAGCAGAGTCTGCATAGGTTTTTTCTATTGCAGAAAACAGCTTGTTTTCGGAGCCGTATACAATATCCAACTCATTAAGATCCGTTGTATAGGCACGCCGGTGCAGATCTCCTTTGTCCGAAACCGTACCGCGCGACTCCCAGGAATTTCCGAGGCAGGCTATGGGTCCATGGACCAGATG
>CAYWZR010000229.1:0-3803 GCA_964462885.1 uncultured Nitrospirota bacterium | reverse complement strand
CTCTTCTTTCCAGATACCGAGCCGCCTCAGAATCACTAAGTAAGTGCTGTTTGAAAAGGTTTTCCGCTTCTGTAACAAGTTGAAGCAGCTGATCCCGCCTTTCAGCCTTTTGTGGGTCATGGCGTGGAAGTTCCATTCCATAACGGGATGCCAGCACTTCCAGGGCTTCGAGGAATGTCATATTTTCACGCTTTGTAACAAAGCTTATAACATCGCCGCCTGCACCGCAGCCAAAACAGTGAAATATCTGTTTGGAGGGATTTACTGTAAATGACGGGGTTTTTTCTGAGTGAAAAGGGCAAAGTCCAAGCCAGTTAGCCCCAGACTTTCTGAGCGTAACGGATTCTGAAACAATATCGTAGATATCCGCCTGGGCTTTAAGTTCGGATACAAATGCTGTGTTGCTCACCAGAACACCAGTCTGCTTCTTAGACTTTTTGGGAGTTTTTTTGAAGACATGCTTCCGGCAATTATTTAATTATCCATTATCAATTGTCAATTGTTCCTTGATTGTTCCCCGATCATTGACAAAAAACATTAATTTTCTGTATTCTCGAATAGATTTGTTCAGGCCCAGCCTTAACAAATTTCCGCGGGCCTATAGCTCAGTTGGTTAGAGCGCGCGCCTGATAAGCGCGAGGTCAGTGGTTCAAATCCACTTAGGCCCACCAAATATAAATTATTTTGAATATTTTGGATATTTTGCACAGAGACAATGACCAATAAAAATTCTTTACGTGGGGAATTAGCTCAGCTGGGAGAGCGCCTGGTTTGCATCCAGGAGGTCACCGGTTCGATCCCGGTATTCTCCACCATATTTTACTCTCTGCAACCTCTTAAAAAGTTTGCTCTTGAATTATCTGTAGCAAGCATGTTAGATTAAGACTTCCGGTGGTTATGCCGGAGGGGCCACACCCGTTCCCATCCCGAACACGGAAGTTAAGCCCTCCATGGCCGATGGTACTGCGATGGCGACGTCGTGGGAGAGCAGGTAGCTGCCGGGAACTAAATCAAAGACCCAGGGTTAACCCCCTGGGTCTTTGTCGTATTTATGATAAAGGTTCAAACAACATTTTAATGCCTATTGACAGTCTTTCCATTTTTTTGATAACGTACGACAGTCATAACACTTATTGAAGCGTTTAAATAGTTTGGCAAAATCCCTTCTATAAAATTATTCCCGGGTAGCTCAGCTGGCAGAGCGGGTGGCTGTTAACCACCTTGTCGGGGGTTCGAATCCCTCCCCGGGAGCCAATTCACACCCAGACAAAGACTCACACCCGATTGCACCCCCCTCGTAACTTTTATCAAAATCAGAGTTTATTACCGCATTAAAGCTAATATTAGCCTCGACTACAGTACTTGGCTATGGAATTTATTCCATAAATTATGGAACAAACTCCATACTCTGTTGTTTTCCACAAAACAGGCACAAATCTGCCTAGTCCATATGAACCAAAACCAAGAAAGTTCTAACAGATCATTACTTGTCAAAATCTAAAAAGCCTGAGCATACAAACTATTAGCACCTAAAAATAGCAATTGTTTAGTGCCCTACCTAAAATTATCTTATCAACACAGCCTACCCTGGCACAAAAAATGCTAGGTTTAATTTTGAAAAAAAAGATTTAAAATATTAAGGTTGGCAATAGATTATTAAACTTGCCAAAAAGAGATTTACCAGAAGGAGTCAAAATGAATATAACAGAAGAGATATTGTCTCACCAAGATGGGGTCTTTCTGCTTGACTTAATTAATGCAGTATCATATTGCAACGATGAAGAGAGATTCAAAAGGCTTGTAGAAAAATTACAGTATATTATGCCTTACGACTTTGCCATATGTGCTCTTGCCAGTTTTGGCACAACAGAGAAGTTATCATCATACAAAACTGTAAATATAAATTATCCTATTGAATGGCTCTCAATTTACAAAGAGAGAAGTTATCATGAAATTGATCCTATTGTAAGAGAACATTTTTTATCATTTAAGATGCAATATTGGGATGATACATACAAAAACTACAGGCACTCTGATGAGTTTAAACATCATGCAGAAAACTACGGACTCAGTACAGGCTATACTCACGGCATGAGAAATTGTGCAGGAGATGAAGGCAGTCTCTTTTCTTTTGCAGGTAATTCAATTGAACATAATCAAAGAACTGAGGTAATAATCGGCTATCTTGTTCCAGTATTTCATGAAGCACTTACCCGTATTTATGGCATAAGAAAGAGAAAGGTAAAGTCGAATCTTACACTAAGAGAAAGAGAGGTTCTGAACTGGATTAAATATGGAAAAAACACATGGGATATATCCATGATACTTGGCATCAGTGAAAACACCATTAAATTTCATGTCAAAATGGTACTGGAAAAACTTAATGCTGTAAACCGCACACAAGCTGTTGCAATAGCTATTCATGAAAAGTTTATTGACCTTGATTAGATAATGTAAACCACCTGAGTAACTCTGGACGTTTCACAAAGTTAAGCAATCTAAAACTACGCCAGTCCATTATGGCTGCGGTTGCAACAGTACCATCAGGCATTGCCTGTGGCACTCCTATCATTTCGCATGGAAAACCCTTTATACGCAACAACCTATAAATTTTACGATCCACCACAAAATAAAGATACCTCACCATATTTGCCATGCTCCACTGAAAAATTCCCTTGTAGAGAAACATGGAAATCTCATGAATTGCGAAGTTTTCGGAACTAGCACTACTTCTTACTTCCGGCGCTATACAGAGTCTTGATACCTCTGCCGTATCTCTCTCTTTTCTTACTACATATCTTGGCGATATGAGGAATGAGAATTCCTTCTCCAGCATAAACTGACTTTCAGGTAATATAAGCCTGATAAATGCCACCAGTTCATGCTGCTTATTAAAGACACCAAAAAATATGGCATTCATGTCATAGCAATCCACTTCAAGACTATCTTTTGATCGAGGAATCCAGTTTAGTTCTTCATAAAAAATTCTATATCTCAAACGAAATGCCTGGACCTTTTCTTTCTGAGTTGTCAGGTTTTTCAGGGTCATGTTTCTGTCTTTAAGATATATAGGACGTAAACTAGTAAAGTGATGAGCAGCAGTTCTATTTTCGACTGAGAGCAATGTTTTGTCCTCCTGTTTTTATGTAACATGAAAGCGTAAAGGAGCCAAAAAGTCACCTACCCAAATGGGTAGGTGACAGCATTGATACAGTAGTGGTTTGATTATTTTCTGAATGATAATGACAAGCCAAAACAGCCTTGTTTCAGAAGAACATCTTATTGAAAAAATTGAGACTTATTGCAATAACTATCACCTATTCCTTCTGAAAGTAAGATTCGAATTGTCACCTACCCGTACGGGTAGGTGACAGCGGTAATACAGTAATGCTTTATTTAAAGTAATGATCAGCTAACAGTTATTCTGCAGCTTCTAAGGAGATCAATACATGAACATCAGTTCATTGCCTTTACCAGAACAAAGAAGCTTACAGAAAAAAAACTTCTCAAGTCTTTTAAAACAGAACAGGAAACGCGACAATTTCTCATCTTTTATACAGACAAAGGCTTCACGTTTACGAAGTCGTCAAACCAGTAGCAATCTTTTAAAAGCTTATCGGGGCGACACTGTGTTAGCGTGGAGAAGTTCTCTGGCACCATCAGAAATTTTCTATGCATTAGGGATTGTTCCTTTTTTTATCGAGAGTGTGAGTTCTATCATCTCCATGGCAAAAGCTTACTCTGCTCCACTGGAATCTTCTGCAGCTGAACATGACTCAAAGGACTGCTGTACCTTCATGAGG
>CAYWZR010000228.1:0-3839 GCA_964462885.1 uncultured Nitrospirota bacterium | reverse complement strand
TTGGCCATCCGGTCGGTTCTGGAGAGTGAGCCGGTCTTGATCTGTCCTGTGTTCATGGCGACGGCAAGATCTGCCAGAGAGGTGTCTTCTGTTTCGCCTGAACGGTGCGAAATAATCGCTGTATAGCCGGCCTGTTTGGCCATCTCGATGGCATCAATGGTTTCGGTAAGTGTGCCAATCTGATTAAGTTTTATAAGAATGGAGTTGGCAACACCTTTTTGGATACCTTTTGAGAGAATTTTTGTATTGGTCACAAAAATATCATCTCCTACGAGTTGTACTTTTTTTGATAAAGCATCCGTTAATTTTTCCCAACCTGTCCAGTCGCTCTCAGCAAGGCCGTCTTCAATAGAGACTATCGGATATTTATCGATCAGGTTATTGTAATACTCTACCAGGTAGTCAGCCTTTACTTTAGATCCCTCGAAATTGTACTTGCCGTCTTTATAAAATTCAGAAGCTGCTGTATCTATGGCGATAAAAACCTCTTTCCCAGCTTTGTATCCTGCCTTTTTAACCGCTTCCAGAATCAGCAAAAGCGCTTCTTCGTTTGTATCAAGACTTGGTGCGAAACCGCCTTCGTCTCCTACAGCAGTATTTAGACCTTTTTCCTTAAGCACTGATTTCAAACAGTGAAAAACCTCGGCCCCCATTCTTAGAGCACTGCGGAATGTTTTTGCGCCTGCCGGTATAATCATAAATTCCTGGATATCCAGGTTATTATCGGCATGGGCACCGCCGTTTAATATATTCATCATTGGTACAGGTAGCTCTTTTGCGTTACATCCACCGATATAGCGGTAAAATGGCAGCTCGGCATCTTCTGCCGCAGCTTTTGCAGTTGCTAGTGAAACTGCTAACATTGCATTAGCGCCCAGATGGCTTTTGTTTTTTGTTCCATCAAGTTCGATCATCGCATGGTCGATAAATGCTTGTTCATTAGCGTCAAGACCGCACAGAACATCCGCGATTTCTCCTTGAATGTTTTCCACAGCCTTAGTGACGCCTTTTCCGCTATAGCGCTTCTTATCTTTATCCCTTAATTCCAGCGCTTCCATTTTTCCGGTGGATGCACCTGAGGGTACGGCCGCTCTGCCCGTTATCCCTGTTTCAAGAATCACATCGGCCTCCACTGTTGGATTTCCACGTGAATCAAGTATTTCCCTGGCCGTTATATCAATTATCTCGCTCATAAAATAATCTCCTCCTTATTCTAACTTGTTCTACCTTATAATATGGCGCTATTTTAACTAACTACGCCTTATTTTATCTCCCCACACTCTAGCTTTCTCTAGTATTTTATCTTCGTCCATAGTGACCAGCCTTCGATCCTCTACTACCAGACGACCGTTGACCACTACTGACTCTACATCCGAAGCGCAGACTGAGTAAGCAAGATGCGAGTATATATTATATAACGGTATAAGATGTGGTTTATTTAAGTCTATCACAATAAGATCCGCTGACTTACCTTTTTTCAGGCTGCCTGTAATAGAGCCAAGGCCCAGGACTTCAGCCCCCTTCCTGGTAGCCATAGCCAATACAGTGTGGCTGTCCATAGCTGTCGGGTCCTCTGATACGGCCTTGTGAACTTTGGCGGCAGTGGACATCTCGGACAATATGCTCATATCGTTGTTGCTTGCAGCACCGTCTGTCCCCAGCGCGACCTTTACTCCGGCTTTAAGCATATTGATTACCGGGGCAATACCCGAAGCAAGTTTCAGGTTGGACTCTATACAGTGGGCCACCCCGACGTTACGTTTTGCAAGAATTTCAATTTCGCTTTCCAAAGGCCATACACAGTGTGCCGCGATAACCCTATCAGATAGAAAGCCAATGGAGTCAAGAAGTTCGATTGGAGTTTTTCCGTAGCGCCGCTGTACTTCTTCTACTTCCCACTTTGTTTCGGATAGATGCAGGTGTAAAGGAGCGTTGTAGCGTTCTGCAAGTTTTAGAGCGCTGGACATGTTTTCAGGAGCGCATGTGTAGAGCGCATGAGGAGCTACCGAGGGCACAATTAAATCATCGCCGGTCCAGTTTTTTAAAAGGACTTCTGCGTTTGCAAAACACTCGGTCGCAGATGATGCTGTCTTTGTCGGGAAATCTAGAATGCCTGCGCCAACAATACCGCGCATTCCTATCTGCTTGGTGGCACGGGCAATGGCATCGCCGAAGAAGTACATATTGTTATAAACCGTAACACCAGCCTTAAGCATTTCAAGGCAGGCCAGCAGCGCGGCATCGTAGCAGAACTCATCACTGAGCCACGTGTTTTCTGTGGGCCAGATATGTTCTTCAAGCCATTGTTTAAGAGGTATGTCGTCAGCCATTCCTCTGAAAAAAGCCATTGGAAGATGGGTATGTGCGTTCACCAGTCCAGGCAGGACCGCTCGATTAATGCCCCCGAGTTCCCTGACTGCCGAATATCTGCCAATCAAGTCATCCCTGCTACCGACCTCTAGAATCTTTCCGTTCTTTATGGCTATTGATCCATCTCTGACTACGGAGTAATCAGAGTCCATGGGAAGCAGGTAATCGCCTGAAACCAGCAGATCTATTTTGATCATTTCGTGAGCAAAAGTGTTGTGGTTTATGGAGGGGGTGTTTTACACAAAAAGAGAGCTAACTGTAGTTTCTTCGTGAATACTTTTAATGGCCTTGCCCAAAAGTGGAGCAGCGCTTAACTGTACAATCTTAGGACAATCCTTCATTTTACTGTCCAGGGGGATTGTATTGGTTACGATAACCTTATCCAAAACAGATTCATTAAGCCTTTCTATGGCAGGGCCTGAAAGTACCGGGTGAGTACATACTGCAAAGACGCTGGCAGCACCCTGAGCCTTGATTGCAGCAGCGGCTTGTGAGATGGTTCCTGCTGTATCAATCATGTCGTCAAGTAGTAACGCATTTAGACCTTTGACGTTTCCTATTATACGCATAACCTCTGAGACATTAGCTTTTTCGCGACGCTTATCCACAATGGCTAGAGATGCGTTTAATTTTTTTGCAAACGCCCTGGCTCTTTCCACTCCGCCTGCATCCGGCGAAACAACCACAAGGTCTTCAAGAGTGTCCTGTATATAGTCCAGAAGTATAGGAGTAGCGTATAGGTGATCTACCGGAATATTGAAAAAACCTTGTATTTGTCCGGCATGCAGGTCTAGGGTCAAGATACGATTTACTCCGGCGGCTGTAATAAGATCGGCGACCAGCTTGGATGAAATCGGCACACGTGGCTGTACCTTACGGTCCTGTCTTGCATAGCCGTAGTAAGGCATTACTGCGGTAATCCGTGTTGCCGATGCTCGCTTCATAGCATCAGTCATCAGGAGTAATTCCATCAGATTATCATTTACCGGAGCACAGGTAGGTTGGACTATAAAGACATCACAACCGCGTACGTTTTCGTCGATATGGACCATTATCTCGCCATCGCTGAACTTGCTCACCCTGGCACTGCAAACGGATCTGTCTAACGAATTGGCAACCTCTTTGGCCAGTGTTCTATGGGCATTTCCGGTGAAAATTTTTAACCTGTCAGGCATTAGATAATCTCCCCAAGACTCTGAATTTTTTCATGAAAATATACGCGAGGTGTGAAAAAGCTTTATAAATCTATTTCTATTCCGGTTTCAGATCCGGTTTTGAATAGTTTTGAATAATTTCGAATAATCATTTTACCATATTGAGTCTTAAATAGACAAAAAAAGCGTGGACTTTTTTTAATTGTCCACGCTTTTTTTTGATTCTATTTGTATTTTGTGGCTTTACATCATTCCGCCCATACCACCCATTCCGCCCATGCCGCCCGGCATTCCAGCTGGCATGCCTCCTGCCTC
>CAYWZR010000227.1:0-3849 GCA_964462885.1 uncultured Nitrospirota bacterium | reverse complement strand
GTAGGCGCTAGCCTCGGGCCTTAATGATTGGTTGGCGTCAGCTTCTGCGCCCGCGGCTAGTGCCGTCGGCTCAGTTTTCGACAGCCCTGTCGAGCCCGGTGGACCAGGACTGTCTGGCCAAATACCTCGTCGAAAATCCCTGTCCAGTAGATACCGATGGCGCAATGAGATATCTGAGACACCTGAAGAAACGCATGATTCTACGTACCGCGCTTAGGGATCTGAGCGGGCAAGGAGATTTGACGGAGATAATGCTCGAACTGAGTTTGCTGGCCGAAGCACTTATAGAGACGGCACTCAGCGTGGCTCAAAGGCTGCTTAGAGACCGGTTTGGAGAACCGGATGAGAATCAGTTTGCTGTAATCGGCCTTGGCAAACTGGGTGGCAACGAACTGAACTTCAGCTCGGATGTAGATCTAATGTATGTTTATGGCGATGAGGGGGGTGAAACCTCAGGCACTCTCTCATTAAATGGTGTCTGCCGAAACAGAATATTCAATCACGAGTATTATTGTCGGCTTGCGGAAACCATCGGCAAACTGCTTGCTTCTGATACAGAAGACGGTTTTGCACACCGGGTGGATCTCAGGCTTCGCCCAGGTGGTACGCACGGCGACCTTGCCTTGTGCCTGGAGGCGTATGAACTTTACTACGAATCTCATGGTAGAGAGTGGGAACGAGCCGCTCTTATAAGGGCAAGACCGGTGGCCGGCGACATGGAGCTAGGTAAAGAGTTCTTAAAAACCATAGAGCCGTTTGTTTACCGCAAATACCTGGACTACAGCTCAATAGATGAGCTCAAAAACATGAAGATTCGTATAGATAACACAGCGCGCAAGGATGACATTAAAAGAGGTGTAGGCGGAATACGGGAAATAGAGTTTTTTACACAGAGTTTCCAACTCATATATGGCGGCAAAGAACCGCTCTTAAGGGATAGAAACACACTTAAGGTTCTTCATATTCTTAACCAAAAGGGACTTTTGGGCTATCAGGATCTTCAGCGCCTTACCAGTGCATATATTTTTCTACGCACCATTGAGCATAGATTGCAGATGCATCAGGATCTTCAAACACACACACTACCAGATAAAGACGAAGAATTAAAAATTCTGGCTCGCACCATGCGACTTGAAAGCAAGGAGGCCCTGGAGGATGAATTAAAAAAACACCGCCAGGCGGTACATTCCATCTTCCTAGCTCTTTTTCATGACAAAGGCACAGTTGAAACAGAAAAAACATCATCAGGCAATATTGCTCTTTTTTCCGACGATTTTTTCGGTGAAGAACTTATTACAGAAGCTGATATAACAGAGACACTGACCAGGTATAAAGTATTTGCGAAACCTGACAAGGCTGCCAAAAACCTTAACGCAATTAAAACGTCCTTGGCTCTGCACCAGACAATCCGGACAAGGCGGCTACTCCTTGGAATTCTTCCTCCACTTTTCCAGCGAGTGAAAGAAAGCTGCGATCCCGACCAAGCTCTGGACAGTCTTAATTCGTTCCTTAATTCCATTGGCCCAAATGAATCATACATATCCGTGTTGGCCGAAACCACGCCCCTTCCAGCTCACCTGATTACACTGTTTGCAGAATCAAAGTATCTTTCTCGCCTTCTTATTGCAAATCCTTATCTTATAGATGCACTTAGAGAACAGGGAATCTACGGCAATAGAACACTGGCGGCACTTAAACGCGATCTGGAAATTACAATACGTCATAGCGCTGACTGGGCCTCTGCACTTCGCCGATTTAAACTGATGGAAGAGGTGAGACTGGGTCTTCTGTATCTAAATGGTGAAATCAGCCTGAGAAAACTCCTGCGCGGCTTAACCAAAACCGCTGAGGCCATACTGGATGAAGCCTTTATAGCTGCTGACCGTGAGCTCTCAGGTAAGATGACACGGCCTTCAGGAAGCATGGTTGTGGTAGGTCTGGGCAAGCTCGGTGGGTGGGAGATATCCTACGGCTCAGATCTCGATATAATATTTATCCATTCAGGAGACGGGCAGGATTATTACACGAAGCTGGCCGAAAAAATGGTAAATGTTCTTTCTACCTATACCAGAGAAGGCATTGCTTATAAAATTGATACAAGGCTTCGACCAACCGGCAGAAATGGACCGCTTGTACAGGATATTCATGTTTCACGCCGCTACTATATTGAGAACTCAGAGCAATGGGAGAGACAGGCTCTTCTTCGAGCAAGACCGGTGGCTGGCGATCTCTGCCTTGGAGCTGATTTTTTCCGTATTACAAGGCAGGCCGTGGCAATAGGTGCAAAACATAAAAATCTTGCAAAAACCATCAGGAATATGCGAGAAAGGATCGAGTTGGAACTTGCAAAGGAAACAGACCATTACGATCTTAAATTCGGATACGGAGGTCTGAACGAACTGGAGTTTATGATTCAGTATCTGCAATTGAAACATGTAGGGGAGAAACCGGAGGTTGTAATTCCAAATACCCCCTTAGCGATACGTCGGCTTTTAAGGTACGGCTTTCTTTCCCCTGAGGATGCTGCTGGTATCGAGTCGATTTATTTCTTCTATCGCGAAATAGAAACAATGATAAGATTAATAGGCATAAGCGCCATGCCAAAGGAAGGCCCGGATCTCGCATCTCTTGCACGTAAGCTGCATGAGCAGTATACAGAAAGTCTGATCAGCTCTTTTCTTAATGCAAGAAAAAAGATACGGAATCTCTGGAATGCCCTCGTGATATGATACTGATTTGGTAGTGGATTAAAGGTGTAATTTTCCCTATACTTGCTGTCTGTCCATTAATTCAGTTCCCCTATCTGTCATCCTGGCAGTTCTCAAGCCGGAATCCAGTATTTGCAAGGAGTTCTGGATGCCCGAATAAAGACCTCGGGCATGACAAAAATAAAAAAAGACAATTTATGAACAGATTCTAATTACAGGTTCAACCCACTACCACCGATTGAAACAAAAGGTCATTTTTTTAGTGGTTAATCTATTCCTATAAAATATCTCTTGATTATAGCCTGTCCGTCCACATTAACTTTTTTTATCCGCTTGGACATCGAATGTTCGTTGCCAAGAGCAAAACTCAACTGTCCGATACCTCCCTTATCTTTTGCAACTTTGTCCAGCATAGCGGAGTCAGGCTGAATATTTCTAATATTTCTAATATTTTTGCCTGAAAGACCTTGATGTTCATTACCTACATAGGCCTTTCCTCCCCCAAACATAATATCATTAAGAACCTTTCCGCTTGCTGATTGTGGTTTGACCACATAAACAGTAATCGGAAGATCAGGGCCGCCAAGGTCTTTCCAATTGACAGTCACTCCAACAAAAATATCTTTTAACTGACTTATTGAAAGATCTGTTACCGGGTTTTTAGTATTGACCCAGACAGCGATAGGATCTTTTCCTATTAAATATTGTTTTACCCCTTTATCTAGAACATTAGGCTTTACTTTCCTGTCCACACCTCCAAGGTCAGCTTTGCCAGCCGTAACAGCGCTCTCCCCACCATCGCTTTCGGGCTTGGTGTTTATCTCAAATTTTGTCTTAGAGTAAGTTACAGAAGCATCTTTTATAAACTTGCCAACTGTTGATGAACCGACATACCTGATTTTGTATTCTGCTGAAGCCGAAGATCCGATCAAACTAAAAACAGCAAAAAAAGTGACAATAGAATTTAAAACAATCAACGACCTGCAAAATCTCATGTCTTTTCTTCCATTTCTACTTTTCCAAGTAGTCCTAATTTATGTATCTCTGCAATTAACTCAACCTTATCGACAGGCTTTACAATATACGATGTAGCGCCCCCCTTGTTGTATGCCTCAAAGACATTTACCGGATCTCCAAGGGT
>CAYWZR010000226.1:0-3860 GCA_964462885.1 uncultured Nitrospirota bacterium | reverse complement strand
CTATTGCGATGGAGAAAGAGCTTCGCTTTGCGATTCGAGAAGGTGGACATACAGTCGGCGCAGGCGTTGTCACTGAGGTGATTGAGTGAATCAGAAAATCAGGATAAAACTCAGGGCATATGATCATAGATTGCTGGATCGCTCTGTACAAGAGATAGTCGATGCAGCTAAACGGACAGGTGCACGTTTGTCCGGGCCTATTCCGCTTCCGACAAGAATTAATAAATATACGGTTCAGCGTTCGGTACATTGTGATAAGAAATCCAGGGAACAGTTTGAAATTAGAACCCACAAGCGACTTGTAGATATAATGGAGCCGACTCCTGAGACGGTGGACGCCCTAATGAAACTTGATATTGCTGCCGGGGTTGACGTGGAGATAAAGCTCTAGGAGCTTGGAGCATACGTAAGAGGATATTTGATGAGAGAAGGCATTTTAGGTAAAAAGATTGGAATGACCCAGATATTCACCGATGATGGCAACGCTATAGCTGTCACGGTGGTTGAGGCCGGACCGTGTCGTGTTGTCCAGATTAAAAGCAAGGATAAAGACGGGTATGAGGCGGCGCAAGTAGGTTTTGATTCAATCAAAAAGGAAAAGAAGATAAATAAGCCAATGGCTGGTCACTTCAAAAAAGGCTCAATAGAACCTTGCCGCTACCTTAAAGAGATTCCTGCTGGTGAGCTTAAAGTTGGAGATGAGCTAACTGTGGATATGTTCAAGCCTGGCAGCAGTGTTGTTGTCAGCGGCCAGTCGATCGGAAAAGGTTTTCAAGGCGTTATGAAGAGACATAATTATAAAGGTGGTCCGGCTTCGCATGGCGCAAACTTCCATCGAGCACCAGGCTCTATCGGGCAGTGTGCTTGGCCTTCCCGTGTGTTTAAGAATGTCGGTATGCCGGGCCGTATGGGTGGTGCCAGTATTACACAGAAAAACATAGAGATTGTGGATGTCAAAGCGGAACAGAACCTGCTTCTTCTAAAGGGCGGAGTTCCTGGGCCTAGGGGTGGCATTCTCTTTATAGGAAAAGGTGATAAGTAATGCCGGATGTGGATGTTATTGACAAAAACAACAAAGCCGTCTCGAAGTTAAGCCTCAACGATGTAATCTTTGCCGCCGATAAACGGCCTGCTCTGGTTCATGAGGCTGTGGTTAATCATCTTGCCAATGTCAGGCAGGGGACGGCATCAACAAAGGTTCGTGGTGAGATAAGAGGTGGTGGTGCGAAACCTTACAAGCAAAAGGGCACTGGTCGTGCAAGGGCTGGAAGTAACCGTTCTCCGTTGTGGCGGGGAGGAGGTACTGTCTTTGGCCCAAAACCCAGGTCATATGCTTACAGTATGCCGAAGAAAACGAAGCGTGCTGCTGTTTGTGCGGCTATTTCTTCCAAGCTTGCCGATGGTGAGGTTCTGGTTTTAGATGAGGTCAGCATAAATGAGCCTAAAACCAAGCAGGTTGTTGAATTGCTGAAGGGATTAGGCCTTAGTGGAAAGCTTACATTCATAATTCCTGAAAAAAATGAAGCACTTGAGCTTGCCGCTCGGAACCTGCCATATGTAAAGGTATTCAGGATCGGTCAGTTTGGAGTGTACGATATCGTAAACGCAGGGCGACTTCTCATTTCTGTGGATGCGGTGAAAAAAATGGAGGAGGTCTACCTGGGATGAATAGCATTCATGATATCATTCGAAGACCGCTTCTTTCTGAGAAGGGCAATATTCTAAATGAGTCAGAGAATAAAGTCTTAATAGAAGTTACTCGTGATGCAAATAAAATCGAGATAAAGCGTGCGATAGAGAAGATATTCAAGGTGAATGTAGCCTCTGTTCATACATTGAATATACATGGAAAAAAGAAGCGTCTGGGACGCCATGAGGGTCGGACCAGGAATTGGAAAAAAGCTATAGTTACTCTTAAAAGCGGCGAAAAGCTGGACTTTCTGGAAGGAGTTAAATAAATGGGCATAAGGCATATGAAACCGACATCGCCGGGAACCCGTCACCAGAGTAAGTCTGACTTTGCTGATATTACAAAGTCGAAACCTGAGAAAAGACTGACACGCCCGCTTAAGAAGTCAGGAGGCCGTAATAATAACGGTCGTACAACTGTCTGGCACAGAGGTGGCGGGCATAAACGCCAGTATCGTTTGATAGATTTTAAACGTGATAAAACAGGGATACCTGCAACTGTGACATCTATAGAGTACGATCCCAACAGGTCCGCCAGGATTTCACTTTTGAAGTACGCTGACGGTGAGAAAAGATATATTATCGCGCCCAAGGGACTTCAAGTTGGTGACATGGTCATGTCTGGGGGAGATGCTGAAATCAAGCCTGGCAACGCAATGAAACTTAAGGATATGCCTGTTGGTACGATTGTGCATAACGTTGAACTTAGGGTTGGACAAGGTGCAAGGCTCGCAAGGAGTGCTGGATGTTACGCTCAGTTGATTGCCAAGGACCTGAAATATTGTCAGGTGAAGCAGAGTTCCGGTGAAGTGAGATTTGTGCCTTCGGATTGTATGTCGACTATAGGCGAGGTTGGCAACGCAGAGATAGAAAATATCAGCTACGGCAAAGCGGGCCGCAGACGCTGGCTTGGAAGACGTCCGATTGTGCGTGGTGTTGCAATGAATCCGGTTGATCATCCGCTTGGTGGCGGTGAGGGTAAATCAAGCGGCGGTAGACCTCCGGTTTCTCCCTGGGGAAAACCGGAAGGAAAGAAGACGAGAAAAAATAAGCGGACCGATCGATTTATCGTAAAGAGGAGGAAGTAAGTGCCTAGATCCTTGAAAAAGGGGCCATTTGTGGAACCAAAGATTTTTGATAGAATTGAGGCGATGAACACGTCTGGTAATAAAAGAATGATAAAAACGTGGTCTCGCAGGTCTACTATAACCCCGGAGTTTATAGGACATACTATTGCTGTTCATAATGGACGTAAATTCATTCCTGTTTATGTGACAGAAAATATGGTCGGCCACAAGCTTGGCGAGTTTTCGCCCACCCGCACTTATAGAGGACATGCGGGATCTGGCAAAAGCAGTGCGAGAAAATAGAGGAAATAATTGATGGATTCAAAAGCAAAATTAAGATACTTCAGGATTTCTCCACGGAAAGCCCGGCGTCTTGTAAACCTGGTTAAGGGCAAGCAGGTGGAACAAGCACTTGTAATTCTTAGGTCAATGCCGCATGCTGTTGCGCGTACACTTGAGAAACTTATACGGTCCGCGATTGCAAATGCCGAGCAGGCTAATGTAGCAAATCCAGAAGAGATGATTATATCTAAAATGGTGGTTGACCCCGGGCCGACGATGAAGCGCATGAGGCCTCGTGCCCAGGGTAGAGCGAATAGAATATTGAAGAGGACAAGTCATGTCACGGTTGTTCTTAAGGAAAATGATTAACGGGCACCTGATGAAGGGGTGAGGCGTAATACTGGTTGTCTGACTTTATGGGCTGACAAAAAGTTCGCCCCTACTTAACGCACGGAGGTATTTTTTGGGACAGAAGACACACCCTGTTGGAGTACGTTTAGGGATTATAAGAACCTGGGAATCCAGGTGGTTTGCCACAAAGCAAGGCTATGCGGATCAACTGCATGAAGATATAATGCTCAAGAAGCTGGTGAAAGCCAAGCTCTCGCATGCAGGGATTTCAAAGATGGAAGTAGAGAGGCGTGGTCCTGATATTCGTCTGATCATTCATACCGCGCGTCCGGGAATCATTATAGGTAAAAAGGGTGTTGAGGTTGATAAGCTTAGAAAACTTCTCGAGTCACTTACCAGCAGAAAAGTTAATATTGATATCAAGGAGATACGTAAGCCTGAGTTGGATGCACAGCTTGTGGCCGAAAATGT
>CAYWZR010000225.1:0-3861 GCA_964462885.1 uncultured Nitrospirota bacterium | reverse complement strand
TGAAGTACATTGCTGTAGAATAATTGCAAACCATAGAGATCAAGCTTAACGGTACCCCATGAATGCGATTGCAAAAGGTCGTAGAAATAATCAAGCAATTGATCTTGAGTAA
The DNA here is from genome assembly GCA_964462885.1 of uncultured Nitrospirota bacterium. Classification (GTDB taxonomy): domain Bacteria; phylum Nitrospirota; class Thermodesulfovibrionia; order SZUA-242; family SZUA-242; genus JALUUO01. Next base: position 3,749 of record CAYWZR010000225.1, on the reverse strand, counting down.
GATTATCCAGTTTGCAGTTAAAGTAATTGCCGATACGTCTAAGTGCCCGTGCATACGCGTCGATGGTTTTGGGTTGATATCCCGCCAGTTTTAAATGCTTGAGGTGCTTTGTGTAATTCCTGTTGAATTCTGGATCGTTTGGTAGTCTTGTGTTCATTGTAGCCTCCTTGATTGTAAAGTCGATTGAATTTGTTGGATAAATTACTATACAATCGAACTACTATTTCTTTACAGGGGGTTACAACAACCTTTTAATGGAATTTGGTGACGGGATGACAGGTGGGAATGGGCCTTTTCCGCGTAGCGGCTTCGTCCAACAAATGCCTCAACCTGACCCGGTAAACCTCGGCGTTTTTTCTTTAAACTTTACGCCTGCCACAGGCTGTGCCCGGGCCAGGTTAGGCAGTCGTTCGGCACTGAACAATATGCGCATCCCTAACCCTCAGTTGTCATATCATTTTTCTTGACATGCATATTATGACAATATACAATTAAAGTATGTCCCACCGTTTCAATCAAGTACTAGGTTTCGATTGGGATGAGGGCAATCGTGACAAGAATTTCTTAAAACACAGCGTATCAAATGGCGAATGTGAGCAGATTTTCTTCAACGAGCCACTTATAATATTGGACGACCTCAAACATTCGACCATGGAGTTGCGTTATTCTGCTTTTGGCCGAACAGATGAGGACAGGAGACTAGTAATTGTTTTCACAATGCGTGGCAGACTGATTCGCGTTATATCTGCCCGAGATATGAATAGAAGGGAAAGAAGGTTTTATGAAAAGAGTGCCTAGATTTAAAAACGAGGATGAAGAGAGAAAGTTTTGGGCTGCACACTCTCCCCTTGACTATTTTGATGTTAGCACTGCAAAGAGAGCCTCATTTCCCAATCTCAAGCCATCTCTAAAGTCCATTTCTATTCGTCTACCTGAAGATATGTTAGCTTCTCTTAAGGTGTTGGCCAACAAAAAGGATGTCCCTTACCAAAGTCTTGTTAAAATGTTTCTTGCACGTCAAATAGAGCAAGAACGTGCTGCATTATCTGCCCATGCTAAGAAAAGAAGTCGCGGAGACATGCCGAACAAAGTGCTCAAAGCGACCCGGTAAACCTCGGCGGTTTTTCCTGAGCTTGTGGTTCATTATAATCTGTGCCCGGGCCGGCTTAGCACATCGTTCGCTTAATATGATTTTGAAACAATTCCAGGCCCAGGAGAATTTACTTGCAATATAATTTTGAGTGGGACCCTAAAAAAGCAAAAACGAATATTACAAAACATAAGGTTTATTTCGAAAACGCGGCAACTGTTTTTCAGGATCCAAGAGCTATATCTTTATTTGATGATAAACATAGCGAAAAAGAAGATCGGTGGATAACATTGGGGAGTTCTTCTGATGGAAGTTTACTCGTTGTTCACCATACTTTTAATCAAATTGACAATAAAACAGCCAACATAAGGATTATTTCATGCAGAAAGGCAACTAAGAAAGAGCTACGCTATTATTTGGAGGAACAAAAATGAAGAAAGAATACGATTTTTCTAAAGGAGAAAGAGGAAAATTTTATAGAAAAGGACTGAAACTTAGCCTACCAATTTATTTGGAACCCAAAACCTTTAAATTTGTTCAAGCTATTGCCAAAAAGAAAAACTATGATCTTTCAACTATCGTAAATGAATTAATAAAATCTGATATGAAGATAGCAGAGCTTATAAAGTAAAAAGCGAACAATGCCATGCACCTGACTGGGTAGCTGCTCTGGGGTTTTCCTTTGAGCCTGTGCTTCTCCACACTTTGTGCCCCAGCCAGGTGATGGCCAGCGTTCGCTGTATAAAATACGACAACCTAAACCTTGCAACGAGTTAACGCGTGTGTTAACATGAAGGCATGCGCGAAATAATTTTCTACAAAACTTTATCCGGTCATTGTCCGGTTGAAGAATTTATCGACTCATTATCTGCTAAGCATTCAAAGAGAGTTACTTGGGTGATGAGATTGGTTCAAGATTTCCCTGTAATTCCATCAAATTATTTCAAAAAACTTGTTAATACTGATGATATCTGGGAAATAAGAGTAAAATCAGGAAATAATATTTTCCGTATACTGGGCTTTTTTGATGGCCCCAAACTACTGGTTCTGGATTATGCATTTCAAAAGAAAACCCAAAAAACTCCTGTTCAAGCAATAAAAACAGCAGAGGGAAGGAAGCGTGATTACTTCAAAAGGAGAAAAATAAAATGAGTGATTTAAACAACTACATCGCCAAACGCAAAATTCGAGATTCTGAATTCGCCAAGGACTACGAAATTGGATATGAAGAATTTAAAATTGGAATCATGCTGAAAATGGTTCGAGAAGAGGCAGGCCTCACCCAAGAGCAACTTGCAAAAAAACTAAAAACCAAGAAATCGGCCATTTCACGTATAGAAAACCATGCCGAAGATATAAAGTTATCAACACTTGAAAAGTTTGCACACGTTCTTGGAAAAAAACTCCGTGTAGAAGTTGCATGAATCCAACTGGTCAGCAGCGAACAAAGCCATACACCTGACTGGGAATATATCCGGCGGTTTTTCCTAAACCTGTGCTTAGCTACATTGTAGCCCCAGCCAGGTGATGGCAACCGTTGGCAAAGATATAAAGGAATTGATCTGTGAGTGATACTCTAAACCAAATTAATAAACTTGTTGCTGGTCGTGATATCCTAATTTCGGAGCATGGATACGACGAACTTACAAACGATGGACTCACCGCCAAAGAAATTGTAGAGGGTGTTAAGGAAGCAGTTTTGATAGAGGATTATCCAAAGTATCCAAAAGGCCCGTGTATTTTAGTTTTGCAGCACGATGGTAACGGGAACCCAGTGCACGTGGTATGGGGAATACCAAAGGGGCATAATCGTCCCGCTGTTTTGGTGACTGCTTATCGACCTGATCCGCAGCGGTGGAATGAAACATTTATGGAGAGAAAGCTATGACGACAAAGAGGAAAACCAAATTTATCCACGAGGGCAAGTATGTCGCAGAAGTAGATCTGGAGGTCATTGTGAATAAAGACGAATGGTCTCCTTACCTCACACTTGAAGATGCATATAAATTGGATGATATCAGGGATGCTTTGAGAAGAGGCGATTTAAAGTCAGCGGCAGGTAAAGCAAAAGTATATGAATTGAGTTCGGTTACTGTGTGAAGTAGCATGCCAACAAAGTACTAAAGCCGACCCGGTAAACGGCTGGTGGTTTTTCCTTGGCTTGTGGTTCATTATAATCTGTGGCCGGGCCGGCTTAGCACTAACGTTACAAAAATTCATTGAGGAGAAAAAGCATGGAAACACTAAAGGAAGAAGCAATACATGCAATTAATAAATTACCTGAAACCGCTGACCTCGATGAAATAATGTACCGAATTTATGTAATCGACAAAATTAAAAAAGGGCAGGAAGCCATAAAAGACGGTAAAAGTATCTCTGTTGCATCTTTGAAAGAAGAAATAAAATCATGGTAATTTGGTCAAATCCTGCAAAACATGATTTGAAAAAGATTCACGATTTTATAGCTGAGAATTCCCAATACTATGCGCTAAAAGTGTCGCAAGAGTTTGTTGAAAAATCAGAAATATTAGATAAATTCCCAGAAATGGGCAGAGTAGTTCCAGAGGTTGGTGATTCCAAAGTAAGAGAATTGTTTGTTTATTAGAACAGTTGGGGACGTAGCTAAGTTTTAAAAGATGTTAAGTGAGAAACAGTAAGT
>CAYWZR010000224.1:0-3885 GCA_964462885.1 uncultured Nitrospirota bacterium | reverse complement strand
ATCTCCAATTTTTTTTAGCTTTGAGAGGTATTGAAGATTAATGTCCTTAAAAGGTGATGGGTAGGTCGAATTGCAGTGAAGTAAGACAAACTGGGCACCTTGTTTACGTAAAAGATCCACCGCAAGCGAGATCTCTAAATCAGTAGACATTCCAGTAGAACACAAAAGGGGCTTATTTGTCTGAGCAGCAGCCTGTAGCAACTCATGGTTAGTTAAGTCTGCTGAGGCTATTTTGAAAGCCTCTATTCCGTACTTATCTAGCTTATTAAGGCTCTCAAGGTCCCACGGCGTACAAAGAGGCACAATACCCTTCTCAAAGCAGTAATCAAAAATTCGCAACATGTCTTCATCACTTAATTGAAACTTCATGAGCAGATCAAGAGTGTACTCTGTTCCCAGATCTTCGCTATGACTATTGATAGCCTCGGTTTTTCTGTATAGGGATTCCATACTCCGCATTTGAAACTTAGCGCAGGTTGCTCCTGCTAATACAGCCTGGTCAACCAATTTCTTGGCCAAGTCAATATTTCCGTTATGATTGTTTCCTATCTCAGCAATTATAAAGCATGGGGAGGTATCGTTTATTACATAATCGCCAATCACAATCTGTTGTTTTTTGTGGGTTGCGACGGCTACTAAACGTTTATGATCGTCTAAAATTGGTATGTATTCTATACGGTCTGAGAAAAGAGAGAGAATTGTTTCACTGGAATCATTTTCACTACAGAAGAGGAATTTATCGTTTAACGTCGTGGATACCGGGCGGTGTAGATCAATAGTGTTTTCCTCGATTAACCAACGCCTGAAATCACCATCACTCATGATACCTTCCATACGACCTGATTCGCTTACAGCGAAAATCACTCTCATCTTATTCTGGCTAATTTTCTCCAAGGCATGGATAATGGTATCCTCGGAAAAAATAATATATTTTCTGATATCTCTATCTATAATCATTCCCATTTATCCTCTTTTTTTGTTGTTCTGGACAAGTAGTTCGGCTAATAAAAAGTCAGAGGGTTCGTCAATTTCCAAAACTCTCTCACGAGCCATAGCATACAAAACAGTTTTGCCAAAAAAACGGTGTTTATGCTTGATGAAGCCTTCAGTGCGCATCACATACACTGCACCTGTCTCGAGGTATTGTGGTTCCTGAGCCTGCCGCATCAAGCGTGATGTTTTATCATGATTGATTCCAATTGCTCCTTCCAAGTCATCCTTGCGCCACAGAAAGTAGTGAAAAGGTGCGACAGCAAGAGCGGTGTCTGCATTCTCGTCCAGAAGAGATCGAATTGTACCATCAATATCCGCAGATGACGTCAGAGGAGAAGTGCATTGCAAAAAAACTGTGATATCAGGGCAATATCCTTCCGATTCTTGAAGTGTTTCAAGGACGTGTAAAATGGCATGCTCGGAAGGAGATTTATCTCCACTTAAATCATGAGGCCGCCATATAACATCTGCTCCGAAGCTTTGGGCCACACTGCCTATTTCCATATCGTCTGTTGAAACAATAACTTTTTGTATATAAGAACTATTCTGAGCACTGTGAATTGTGTGAGCAACTAATGGCTTTCCAGCTAGGGGACGAATGTTCTTATGGGGAATACCTTTAGATCCACCCCTTGCAGGAATAACTGATAAAATTTTCATTAACTAGATATCCTCACACCCTGCACCTCGTTACACGTCTTTACCTTCCCGTATGCGGTTCTCTAAGAGCTGGCAAGTATTACCAGGTTAGCCAAATCTCTTATTATATTATTTTCTGGACGAACAAAGATGACGATTCTTTACATATTGTTATTAGTCGAGACATAACTCTTCTTTTCCTAATATTGCCACTTAATTAGAGTTTGTCCATAAATTGCCTTTCCCCCTTTTTGTCATGCCCGAAGTTTTTAATCGGGCATCCAGAATTCAATAGGAAAGATTGGTTCCCAGCTTAAAGAGTATCTGAATTACAGATAGAGAGGCTGAATTTATGGACAGACTCTAATTAATCATGGGATAATAAAAGATTATTTTAAACATTCTATAATACCTTGTCGGCAACATTCAACCATTCTTTCAATGTTCCGCCAAATTTATTTTTCACAGTTTGTTTCTCCTTAGATAAAAAAATACATCTACAGTGTAACTTAACATATGGTCCAGTTTTACCAGTCAATTATATTTTCTATACGTTAGCCAGGCCACCGGGCTTGTCCAATAAACGGTTCAGATTGTGGTTCGCTCCTCATTCGATCTAACTTTTTCTGTTATTCCGTTATTTCTTTCGTATAAACGATGGTATGTGTGAGATCGGTAGTTTTTCAATGATGTCATCTCTTTCCAAAAAGAATTCATCAATTGCCCTTGTTTCTCCGGCAACTGTTCCAAAATCATCGAATACGACAAGGCCACCAGTTACTACTCTATCAAATAGATGGTTCAGTATAGAAACTGACGGTTTATAGACATCAACATCAATGTGTAGTAAAGCTATTTTTAATTCTGGATGACTTGAAATGTAATCTGGTATTGTATCGATAACATCACCTTTAATAAGCTCATAATTTTCAAATCCCTTGTGAGAGAAAACTGCTTTTAATTCATCAACGGGTATTCCATCCCCTGCCGAACCTTCAAATCTTTCTACAAATAATTGGTCATTATCATTATCCTGCCTGGAGAATTTACCGAAATCATCAAATCCTATGACTTTTCTGGAATATGGACTTTCCAATATTTCTCTATATGTGCAAAACCTTATGAGGGATGCCCCCTTAAAGACACCACATTCAACGATATGACCAGGCAGCTTGGTTATAGACTTGTATAGTTCATAGTGTGCTAGCATTTTAGGGAGTCTTGTCAGATGGCTCGTTAGATAAAAGCCATTTTCATAATCCCATTGCTTATCAATTTCAAAACCGAATAGTTTCTTACTCATAATTTACCTCCTGGTCATATCCTCAAATAAGTATTTCGTGAGGCCTTATAAAATTGTAAAAAGAGATGCAAATAGCAAGCTTGGCCTTCAACCATCGAATTAGGGGGGCTAAATTTGCTTGTTAGTCAGTTTAATGAAAGTGAAATTCCATAGATCCAAAGCTGCAAGGATATACCCGTTACTCTCTATGAGTTTAATGGTCTTAATTGTCTTAATAAATGACGTGGGCTGATCTATTTCCATGCAAATTACTATCGGGTAAATTTTATCTCCCAACATAGATCTAATCACTTCATGTTCTGCACCCTCAATATCAATTTTCAAAAAATCAATCTTACTATGCCCCAACCGTTTCATATGTCCGCTTATGTTATCGCAATCTGCTTCAAAATACTCTTCTGTATGTTGTAGGTTAACTATACTATGAGATACATGTGCACTGTTTGCTGGGACAAAAAAACGCATAGAATCTTTTGAAGACCAGAGACCAAAGGGTTGAAAATGCAATTGTTGCAGACCACCACAAACACTGTTAACATATTCGACAGCTCTTGGAGTAGGATCAAATAACCAAACATTACATCCAACACGCTTAATAAGGTCCATCTCGAAGCTAATATCCTCCCCGGCTCCGCCGCTATAGCAAACCCAATCTTGCTTTATTAGTTCAACTGGTACAAACCAACCTCCATAATCACTTCCTAGTTTCTCCATGCCAAATTTATCAAGACTAAACTTCAACTTTCCTAAATATATAAAAAGAAAAATCTTATTAACTTTAGTCCACGCTTTATTCAAGTATTTATATATTGTAGACATAATATTTGCTCCATCTTTGACTGAAGACGTTGGTTTGTAACAACCAGTTAAACACTAAACTAAATAGAGTCTGTTTATAAATTGCCTTTTTTATTTTTGTCATGCCCGAAGTCTTTAATCGGGCATCCAGA
>CAYWZR010000223.1:0-3901 GCA_964462885.1 uncultured Nitrospirota bacterium | reverse complement strand
AGTAGTTATGGCAATATTGACATCTCTTTATACAGGAATCAGTGGATTAAACTCAAACGGTGCAGCCTTGAGCGTTATAGGCGACAACATAGCTAACATGAACACAACCGGTTTCAAGGCGGCAAAAGCCAATTTCGGAGACGTGCTGAGCTCAACATTTTCAGGTGGATCAGGAGCTTCACAGATAGGCCGTGGCTCGTTTCTTAGTTCGGTTAGTCCCCAGTTTTCACAGGGATCATTCGAAACCACCGCTAATGGCTTGGATCTGGCTGTGGACGGCAGCGGGTTTCTCATAACACAGGCCACAGATGGAACAAGAAATTACACTCGTGCCGGAAGTATGCGTCTTGACCGGGATGGATATATCGTTAACCCGGAGGGGCTGTCTCTGCTTGGATACCAATTTGACGCAACCGGAGCATCCACCGGAGTGATTGACTCTCTAAACATTGCTTCTTTGTCCAGTTCACCAAGTACTACAAGCAACATAAAGATTACAGCCAATCTCGACTCCAGATCTGGCGGAGACAGTATAATTGTGGATGGAACAAATAACACCATTAACTTTAACGATGGTGCGGCACAAACAGCAACTCTCACTGCAGGCACCTATACCGCGGATCAACTAGCTACCGAAATAAGCACACAACTCGAGGCGGCAAATGCAGGCACAGATACTTATACGGTTAGCTTTGATTCCGCTACTCAGAGATTTTCAATAACAAACGATACGGGCAACACAAACAGTATCGATCTGGAATGGGAAAACCCCGGGACAACATCTGCCGCCATGCTCGGCTTCACAACCCTTGATCACCCGGCAATTGCTGTGGCGGCATCCAGTACCAGTGACGAAGCTGTGCCTCTGTACAAGCCCGCATTCGATGTTGCCAACCCTTCTGGAACATCCAATTTTTCATCATCAATAACAGTGTATGATTCACTCGGAAACGCTCACCAAGTCACCGTCTATTTCCGAAAAGACGATGTATCTTCCACGGGTAACACCTGGGAATGGTTTGCTGTTACTCCGGCCTCAGAGGCTACATCAGGAATCAACACCATCGGCGCACAGGGCACTGCCAGCTTCTCTTCCGGCGGCTCATACGCCGGGATGACAACATCCACCCCGAATTTCGATTTTGTCGGCGGTGCCACACAAGGACAGGTCATAGATCTGGATTTAACATCCCTTACCCAGTACGGCTCTACATCTGCAACAGTGTTTCAGAACCAGAACGGCTTTGGATCAGGTGCGCTCCAGAGCGTATCGATTAGCTCTAACGGTATCATTACCGGTGTGTTCACCAATGGACAAACACGCGGTGTGGGACAAATCGCCCTGGCAAAGTTTATTGCTCCGGAAGGACTTACCAAGCAGGGAAACAATCTCTTTACCGAATCTTACAATTCTGGTCCGCCTGTTATTGGTGAACCGGAATCAGCCGGACAGGGCAGTGTGCTCTCTTCTACTCTGGAGTTATCGAACGTGGATCTTGCTAATGAGTTTGTAGGAATGATCTCGGCCCAGCGTGGATTTCAGGCCAACTCCAGGGTTGTTACCGCAACGGACGAAATTATGCAGGAACTGGTGAATATGACACGTTAATCAAAAAAATTTATTTACAGGCAGATATCCCCCAATATACTGCCCCACTAGGCCGGCTTTTAAGTCGGCCTTTTTTTTTCAAAAAAAAGCGAAAAATTCAGCACTAAAAATTTAGCTCAGGTATTTATCCACACCGTGTGCAGCCCGAATATTACTTTCTGTTTGTATTGTATTTAACCGGTCCAGATTTTCTTCTGTGCCTTGACGGCTATGTTCGGGATGCCATAAATGTAGTACTGCTAAAGCATAGTGAGCATCGATGCGTAGCATGCCTGCACGAATGAGACGAATAACAAAATCTGAATCCTCATAACCCCAGCCTTGATATTTTTCATCAAATCCGTTTACCTTTAAAAAATCTTTACGCCAAACCCCTAAGTTACATGTCTTTGCCCCTTGCCAGCGATGGCTTCGCATACGTCGCGCCAACCCTAAAGGTAAACGCAAAAGTGGCAGCACCCTTTTTATATCGCCATGATAACGGTTAATCAGCCATTGCCACCATGTATTATTTTGTACGGTCATATTCTCATTCAAGATGCGTTGACTGAAAGCCTTGCTCAACATGGCTCGATTGCCAACAACAAAATGGGTGGGATTGGAAAATTTTGAATGAAGTGCAAGAAAATCTGGTCTAACCAGGCAGTCTCCGTCCAGAAACACTAAGTACTCACATTTGGTAGCCGCCACTGCCCGGTTTCGAATTGCACCTGCTCTAAAACCATCATCCTCATGCCAGATATGCTGGAGTGGAAAATGAACATGTTTACGTATTGATTTAATCAACTCAGCCGTATTTTTATCAGAGCCGTCATCGGCTACCAGAACTTCGAAGTTTTTATAAGACTGTTCTTCCAAGCATGATAATACCGCACTCAAGGCTTGTGACCAATTATATGTGGTAACAATTACGGCGATTGTGAACATGGGTGTTTTTTTAATGGTGGTGACCATGTAGCACAGCATAAAGCGGTTATAAAGGCAAAAATATGTCCTTCGACGCTATCTAATAAAAAGCTGTTAAACATACAGCCAATAGCCATGGTAAGAACTATGCCTTGCATGAAGATAGCATAGTTATCAGGCATACAGCGAGCAGATAACCACATCTTTATCAATAAATAAACGAATAGTATTACACCAACTATTCCACTTTGTTCACCTATGAGTAAATATTCGTTATGGGGATGTGAAGTAGCTGGAAACGTACTGCCTTTAATATGCTCTGCATATTCTTGACTAAAACTACCAATACCATAACCAAGCCATGGTTTTTGATAAATCAATTCCAATGTATTTTTGTAAAAACTAAGACGTAGTGCTGTGGATGTTGTGTACTGGCCTTGCAGGTATTGTTCAATGTTACTGGATACAAGCGCAACTCTCTGATGAAATATATCCGAGGTAACAAACAATAGAGTGAATAGTAAAATGAAAAGAGTGCCTGTTGCTAAATATTTTTTCAAACCAAAACGTCGATATATAAGCATTAATATTAGTACTGGAAAGATTATATAACCTATACGCCCTCCCACTTGGAAAAAAATATTATATGTAATTAGAGCCAGTATAATTCCCCATAACCAACGTCGACTACCGTTAAGCAATTGTAGGGTTACCCATAAACCTGTTAATGACATTAATACGTTTTGCGTAATACGATGCTTAAAAATAGTGCCTTCATTTGTAGCTCCAGTGCCAAATTCGATTAGCCCAAAATATTTCAGGTAAGACAAAAACAAGGTGATTAGCATTGCTGCTATAAAAGCATTCAATCCTCTACGACGCCATTTTTCCTCCATAAATAGTGGCAATAGCAAGGCGATCAATAGCAACTCGCGATATTTTTCTAAAAACCTGAGGGCTTCATAAAGAGGGGCTGATGTGTACAATAGAGAAACGGTCAGCCATGCAAATAGAAGTAATGCCACTTGGACGACTGGGTTATTTATAACGATATGCTTATTACGACGATAGCCGCCTGAAAACAACTCCGCCATTACGCTTAAAAAAATAAATATACTAGTTGCTGTCACCGATAGAGGTATGGCAGCGCCAGCTGCTACTACAGACCATGTTCCCAGGCTAACTAGGTTTAGCTCAAATTTCATCGTACAAGTTTATAATGTTTCTTGCTCAACTCCAAATTGAATAATTCTTCTAACTTCATCATTTTACGATGTCGTCGTTCCCTGCGGGAAATAACGTAATCAGGGTTGAGAGAGAACTCGTGTTCAGCCTCGTTTGCTAACCATTCCTGTATCACAGCAGGATGTGTACCTGTAAAGGAGG
>CAYWZR010000222.1:0-3909 GCA_964462885.1 uncultured Nitrospirota bacterium | reverse complement strand
AGGAGGGACTCGAACCCCCAACATGCGGTTTTGGAGACCGCCGCTCTAACCAATTAGAGCTACTGGCCTGTGCGATGTTGCACAAAATCACGATATCGCTCGAAATCCCTACTTCACTTCTTTATGGGGGGTATGATTCCGACAGGTTTTGCAGTATTTCTTCCGTTCCAAGCGATCAGGAGTATTCCGTTTATTCTTCTTCGTCGAATAATTTCGATTTTTGCACTCCAAACACCCCAATATAATAATTTCACGCATGCTAACTACCCTTCTTTATCAACCGAACGCTTCAATTAATGCAACAACAATAATCCGCGCAATGCTTAACACAAGCAGTGCGCCAGTAACAACATCCCCGGGCCATCAATTCACTTCGTCACTCACGACACTGCGGACAACTCTAGCCCCGCAAAATAAAAGTGGACTCCCCCAGCCCCCAGCAGAGAACAAAAGCCCTTGACCGGGATTGAACCGGTGACCTCATCCTTACCAAGGATGTGCTCTACCGACTGAGCTACAAGGGCGGTAACTTCCTTAAATATCGCGCTGAACCAATCAGAGGCACTGAATGATCCTGGCGCTCCGACGGACTCAAGACAATTTCCAGTCAGATTTTGGAGCGGGAAACGGGATTCGAACCCGCGACATCCAGCTTGGAAGGCTAGCGCTCTACCAACTGAGCTATTCCCGCACCCACTCATTAATAAAATCTCTGAGATAAACATTAACATAAATATATGGTGGAGAGAGGAGGATTTGAACCTCCGAAGGCTGAGCCGGCAGATTTACAGTCTGCTCCCTTTGACCACTCGGGAATCTCTCCACAAAAAATAGACACAAGATTCCAAGCCGGTAGCCCGAATTCGTATATCACAAACCCACATTAACTTTTAATTCTGTATCGCCTTTTTAATTAGAAACAGGCGATTTGGAGCCACCGAAGGGATTCGAACCCCCGACCAGCTGATTACAAATCAGCCGCTCTTCCAGCTGAGCTACGGTGGCAAATATCGAGCAATACCAAAATATTGCCAAGCTCTAGCTTATACACATTTGCACAAAAAAAATCAAGGAATATTATACTCTCAAAGAAAAATTTAAACAAGTATTAATATGAGATAAGCTCAAAAAGGTGAACCCGGCATTGCATCAGACAGCGTACTGCGAGCTTTCACCACCCGATGCCACGGCCCTCTGGCGTAATATTTCATACAGAAGCATCCCTGTAGCAACAGAAACATTAAGAGAATTTATCCGGCCAATCTGCGGAAGCGATACCAGCAGATCGCAACCGGAAAGAACTGTAGGACGAATACCACGGCCCTCACCACCCAGAACAACGGCAACAGGGCCTACAAGGTCTACACTCCATGGGCTATGTCCCTTTCCTACCTCCACGCCCACAATAAAGATTCCACGGTCCTTCATGATACTGATCGCGCTCTTTATATTTGTAACCACCGAGAAGTTCATGGATTCCATGGCACCAGCCGATGTCTTTGAAGCCGTGGGTCCAAGAGTTGCAGATCTCCTGGAGGGAAGCACTATACCATGTACACCACTTGCTTCAGCGGTTCTGATAATAGCGCCCAAGTTGCGAGGATCCTCTACGCCGTCAAGAAGAATAAAAAATGATTGTTCCTCTTTTTTTGCTGGAATATCAAGCAAGGCATCAAGCGGTAATGTTTTTTTTGTCCATGTTTCAGCCGCCACGCCCTGCGCTGCCTTCGCAGGACATTTTCCGCTAAATGCCTTCCTTGCCAGCACATCCACCCGGAGACCCGCCTGGCGAGCCAGGTTTCGAATCTCTTCAACCGCCGCGCGCCGCTTGTGCCCCTCCTCAAGATATATACGCTTTACAGGCCTGCTCTCTGCCAGCAGCGCCTCACGAACAGAGTTTATTCCATAAATCAGTGCTGTCTGCAAAATTGTTTGATTTGCAACATGGGGCATGAAAGACTCATAAACTTTATTACTAAAATAATTAGGCTAAAAACTATTTTCTACAGCACAATAGCCTTGTCACAACTGTTATACATAGCAGCATTATCGTATTGGCTACCACTTGTTATCTCAGCTGGAAGACCATCAGTTTTAGCATTTAACTGCTTGGCACTATGATCGCAAAAACTCATAGTAACCCCTTGAAGTTTAGATAAATCGGTAAATGAAGAATCTGTGAACAAATGTGTACCTCCATCCATGGTAAACATACTCACTTCATGCCCTTTGGATAGAGCGCTTTTTGTAAGCCCAATTATATCTGCGAGATGCTTGTCGGTATTCACCAAAATGCCGAGTTTCATGTTTTAGTGCCTCCTTTGTTTGCAACTATTTAATTACCAGGATATAACTTTGTCGTTTTCTGCGATAAGGTCTATAACCTGATCATAATTTTTATTTTCTCTTAAATCGATAACTGTAACCTCATTTGAGGCTTTGTGTTCATTCATAATAGAGTTTAGTGTTTCATCTGTATCCTGTTTCAGAATATACAATATCTTCATACCTATCTCCTTCCTAAATGCCTTAATTAATAGGGCAGTATGTGATCATATTCGGTAATTTTTTTGGCGATTTCTTCTGTGGAAAGATATTCCATGTCGCTATTTTCTTTGAAGTTCGTATATACGTTCATGTCCATATCCTTCATCGTTTCAAGATTCAGCGTATTGTCTTCCGTTTCTTCGAGCTTTTTATCCAACACATAGACATCAATTACATCATCAAGCAGGATAATACCTAGCCCCATTCGCATAGCTTCTCCTTGTCTATCCCTGACAATCACTGCTATTTTTTTAGCCATTTTTAACCTCCTTAACATAATTTTATTTTACCTAATCATAAAGATTTTACATTATACTGCCACGACTTAGTTCTGTCAAATTACGCAACTTTAATTAGTTAAGTATGATATATGATTTCGATAAGCACTTGATATTACTTGCAAAAACATTTGGAAAAATATTTAAAAAGACATTTAGAAAAATTTGTTTTTAGCTTGCAATTTTACTGAATCTGTAGTAAAAAGAAGGTAAGGGAAGCAACATTAAAGTAATTTCAAGATTTTCCATATGATTAGATGTGTGAAGGTTAAGCTTTTAGAAAAATATACTGCGGGGGAGACATTACAATGAGAACAGAAGACAGTACAGGACAGAAAACCCTTGATGCCAACGTTATGGGTCAAGCTATACAGATACTTCAGGATCATGTTCGTGGCAAGCTAAAAGCAAAAGGCGAGAAGGTTCGCCCCTTTATAACTATTTCCAGAGAGTTTGGGTGCGAAGGCACTGTTTTGGCCATAAACCTGGCCAATACGCTAAACGATAGACTAAATCTTCCAGAAGAAGATAGATGGATGTACTACGACAAAGCGTTACTGGACAAGCTGGCTGAAGACCATAATTTGGAAAAGGAAATCATTCTGGCTGCCGAGGAGCATAGGCGCAGTGAAGTTGAACAATACCTTGGCAAGGTTCTTATTGATAAACCTGATGATTATGAGGTGTTCCAGTATCTTGTAGGCGCTATAACAACACTTGCCAAGCGAGGCAACGTTGTTCTTGTCGGTCGTGGTGCGCCTATTATTACACAGGGATTTAATCATGGAATTCACGTCAGACTCTATGCAGGCGAGGCTTTTAAGGTTAGACGTATCAAAAAATGTATGAACAATCTGCCTGACGATCCTAACGAAATTGCCGCCTTTATTGAGAGAGAGAGTAAAAAACGGGATACATTTGTGGAACGATTCGGACTTCCCTCCTCAGCAAGCCCTAAGTTTTATCATCTAATGCTAAATAACGACAAATTTACCATTCCAGAAATGACCGAGGCAATTATATGTTTCTTAAACATTCGCGAGTCGTCGGAATGAATGAAACTCTCTCTATCAGTTGTCTCTAT
>CAYWZR010000221.1:0-3936 GCA_964462885.1 uncultured Nitrospirota bacterium | reverse complement strand
AGTCTTAACGTTAACTAATAATTCCGAGTACGCTTCCTTTTCCTTGATGTGCTTGTCGATCCACTTAGGGTTCACTTCGCTGCCGGGAAAGCTCGCGATGAAGACCTTGCGTGGCATCTTTGCGCTGCGAATAACTAAGCTCATGATTGTGCGTTCATGACGACGCAGTCGGGTAAGCACGGCGCGAACATGGCTAAGCAGCGGCTCGAACTGACGTGGAGTTAGCTTGAAGCTCTTGAACACACAAAAACCGCACCTGCTGATCAAAACCAATAATAATCTCGGTGCAGAGACTGAAATTCAGTACGCGCCCTCAACAAAGTTCTACCTGCAAGACAAACGTGATGGCAAACCCTGGATCACCAAGTTACCATTTCCGGTGCATGTGGTGGAAAAAGTTACAATAACAGATAAATGGCGCAAATCCAGGTCAATATAAGAGAAAAATACAATCGGTCAAACTTACCATACCATCCGTAACCGGGCCATATACCAATGTCAGTGCGAACCTTTCATTAGTAAAAAGTGAAATTAGAATGGAAGCTAGGTTGGGTAATGCAGAACTGAAAAAAGTCCCAAAATCCAGAACAACGCATATTGTCACCAGTACAGCTCAAAACGATGCAGGTGTTTTTCAGCTTAACTTCAGAGACGATCGTTATATGCCATTTGAAGGTGCGGGTGCTATTAGTTCATGGAAACTTTCACTTCCTAAAAATTTCAGACAGTTTGATTACAATACAATCAATGATGTAATCGTACATATTAGTTATGCTGCGGAATATGATGAGTTATTCAGAAACAAGGTAGAAGATCAAAATGATGCCATTGAAGGTACTTTAACCAATATTCTAAAAAACAACTCACTAAGCAGAAACTTTAGTTTCAGGCAGGAATTCTCCAATGATTTTAACAGGCTTACACAACAAGCAGTAAACCAACCAATAGCCATCAAAATAGAAAATAAACATTTCCCTCTTTTCATGAATGGAAGGCCACTAAGAATAACCATGGCTAAGCTTATTTTGGTAACGCCAGAGGGAGGGGCAAACCGTAAATAACGTAAATATTGTTCTTAACGGCATTTCACAAAGTGGATTCACAAAAGATCCCACGTTAGGCGATCTATATTCAAAAGATTTGGGGAATCTGTTTAATGCAGTAATATTAAAAAAGCATATCATTACAGTTTCAAACAGTGGAAATTTAGCACCAACAGCGACAGGTAATATTGCAGCAATAGATTCTAAAAAACTGGAAGATATTATTTTATATGTTGAATATAAAATGGGGTAAGGTCTATTGACCCGCAATTATTCCTTGCACCCGGAACAGCTCGTAGCCTTGCAACCTGTGTCAGCAGATGTAGATGTTGTACAGGAACCTTCGGCCTTGGGCTGTAAAGTCTTACCCTCGGCTTTCAGCTTTTCCGAGTGGTCCTTTATCATGGTGTTTATCCGGCTGCTTGCCTCTTCTTTGGTCTTGGCATTTACTAAAAAACCGAACATTTTACAGGTGGCCTTGTAGCCTCCTTCATCGCTTGGCTCTATTAAAACTTTTACAGGCATTATTCAGAACTTCTGGTTAAAATAATTTTGTGTTTTATGAGCGAAATTTCTTTTATTGCACCTTCAAAAGTTTTCTGTTCTCCAAAGAGGTTCCTGAGAAATATCTTTCCTCCCTCCTCGGGACGCAGCAAATCTACACTCTCAAGATACAAGTCCTCTATTCCGTTTTTTTCAATATACGCGTTGGCTTCACACATTGAATTTCTCCTTTACAATCTTAATCAGCTCTTCAACAAGATGTGGAAGAGGTTCCTTTTTAAGCCCGACCATCACCACAAGTTCCTGGTTTAAAGGCAGTAGTAATTTGTCAGCATGGCTGGAAGAAAGGGCCTCGGCCATCTTCGGGGTTACCTCTCCAAGCATTCCATTTGCAAGAACCACGCTAATAGGGCCGGTTATCAGATCTGCCAGAGAGCTGTTCCATACAATAGCATTCTCACCGGTAGCCCCACGGTTAGCTTTTGCTCTCATCATTGCAGCAGTAGCCGCAGCATTGGTTCCCAGCGCCGTTATATCCACGGTTTCGCCAAAGGTTTCTCTGATTTTTTTTACAATCAGAGCTCCAATTCCACCACCCTGACCGTCTACCACGGCGATCTTAAGCATAAACGGAGTATATAATAACAGGACAAACCTCTGTCAAGCTTAAGCTAAGATGTGAAGCCTCAGGGGTGAAATGAGCTGAAAAGCTAAAAAAAGGAGGTTTGAATGAGTTGCAGCCATAGGAAGAAGACGGCAATTATATTGACACTGCTTGCTGTCCTGACTGTTTCGGCAGGAGTCTACATGCTGAACAGCCGATATCTTACAAAGCAATTCAGAACACATGTTCAACCTCGTCTGGAGGCTTATACAGGACTTCGAATAAGTCTTGAAAGTGTTGCTGTATATCCATTTCAGTTTCTTGTAGAAGCCAGGGGAGTTCGTATTTCTGATCCTGCCGGAGTAGAAAAATCTCTCTTATCCGTGGATAAGATTAGAGTATATTTTGACCCAGTGCCACTGATAAGCCGAGGCGAGGTTTTTATCGACTACCTTTGGGTACGCGGTGCAAAGCTTAAGGGTGAAATTCGTGATCTGGGTATGATTACTTCATCAATTAAAGGCTCAACACGTTCCACGAATGATAAAAAAGATAAAAAAGAATTTGCGCTGAAGTTTGGTATCCGGCGGATTTTGCTTGAAGAGCTCGGGTTTAATCTTAGGGATTCCTCTGGGGGCATCGAATTAATATCCGGGGATTTCCGCATTATAGGGGCTGGGGGGGGGGGAAAGCCTTACCAAGTAGAGGTCGAACCTGGAGACATACTTGTCCGCTACCATGACCGGCTGGAGATTCCGACTAGCCTATCTGGAAGTTTTGCTCTATTACCAGGTGATGGATCAGGTATTAATCTTAATCTCAATCTCAAAACGCTAAGTATCCAAGCGCTCGGATCTCAGGTAGATTTAGAGGGAACGATAGTTGAGGACAAGTTAGATATAAACCTGAAGGCAAGTATCCTGATGGACTCGATCAATAAAGCCCTTGGACTAAAGGGGCCAAGCGGCGGAAAAGTATCTGCTACCGGTTCTCTGGTTAAAAAAACTTCTGACGAAGATCTTGGATTGAACCTTAAAGTAAGCGGGGATGGATACATCGAGAATCTTTTTGAGTCACTTGGTATTTTGTCGGTTGTACAGGGTCATGTATTGGCTAATGCAAGTGTTTATGTCTCTACAACCGGAGTTCAAGCCGATGGAGAAATTCTGCTTGAAGATGGCAGCATTCTCACAATGGATGAAGCTAATCTGAAGACTCATTTCCACTATGGTGGACTGGCTCTTGATTTTTCCGGCGGCACTGGCGAAATCATAGGCGGTACAGCCAATGAAGTCAGCGTGGGGCTTGTATTTGGTAAAAAAGTTAATTACAAAGTAAAGTGCCGTGTTTCGGATGTGGACAGCATCAGACTTTTCCGTATGATTGGCTGGACGCCTCCACACAGTCAAGGAGGAATTACGGGATACGTGGAGGTTAACGGAACAGCAGGAGATAACTCCAGCATAAAGCTTACCGGACTCGCAGACTACAAAAGCGATGGCATAGGGACTGCTTTGTACGAAAAGGTTACACAAGCTACGGCTGGTTTTGCTTTAGACGGAGGCATACTGTCTTTAGAGCCGGTCACGCTATTTGGTCCATCGGCAGAGGCGAAGGTTGCAGGCAGAGTCGATCTTGGCAGAAAAAGGCTGGCAATCGACTTTACCGCGTGGGGTGATGATATTGCGGAATTGGTATCCGATTATTATCACGGCCTTCACAGCGGTTTCCGCGTGGACGGTCGTGTGGACGGTCCGTTTACCCAGCCACTGGTGGCAGGACATG
>CAYWZR010000220.1:0-3974 GCA_964462885.1 uncultured Nitrospirota bacterium | reverse complement strand
GGTAGAAGCAATGGCAGAGGCATGCATGCTGTCCTGGATGTTTTCTAGTAGCGAAGGGGCCGATTCCAGTAGCAGAATTACATGGAAACATGCACCAGCGGCTTACTGCGAAGTTGAGAAGATTCTGAATAATCTCCAGGAGTATTTCGGAGGCGAAGATTTCTTAAGAATCGAGACATACTTCAAAAAGGCGCCGGAGCAGCGCCTGCTGTTAAAATTGGCTGTGCTTCTGCACGATACGGGAAAACCGGAGGCATGGGATCTAATCCAGAAAATTGCCGAAAGACTGAAGGCCTCGCGCAAAGAGATTGCTTTTTTGGAACAAATCATTTCTAACTACCCTTCGGTCCAGCAACTTTTTAAAAGCCAAGGTTGCCCAGCCAAGACAACACTTGTCCGACTGATCCGGCAATTGAGTGACTGCGAGACATTATATGCTCTTGTGCTTCTAAACCTGGCTGTTACAAGTGGTAAAAACGACGTGGATAACCAACTTCCAATGGCGGCACAGCACATTATACACCTCTATCATCAGGAGGTTCTTCCCAGAGTGAACAATCCAAGGATTATAACCGGAGACGATGTGATGATGGAGTTTGCAATAAGCCCATCACCTCTTATTGGTGAAATTCTAAATAATGTGGACCAAGCCGCTCTGGAAGGACGTATTAGCTCTCGGCAAGAGGCTTTAAATCTGGTTCGTGAAATTCTCTCAAATAAAAGAATAGGCTATAATTAGAACTAAGCTTTATGGAAACTAGGAAGAATAAAAAATCCCGTTCCCGTCAGCTTACAGGTGAACAAAACATGGTTAATTCGAACGATTACATTAGTCTCAAAAACAACCCCACTCCAGAAGCTGCCAGCATATGTATTAATGGAAAATGCAAACTCAGGAAAGCAGCAGGCGGATGCTCCGGCTTTGAAGGCTGCCCTGGGTTCAAGGCACGTTAGATCCAACGTGAACCCGATTAAAACAGGAGGTTTTTGGCTTACGGCAGCAGGCCTGCTTGTTTCTATTGTTATTTACACATCGCTTTCCCTTTTGTACCCCACACCCAGGGATGCCGAAGTAGATGTTCGTATCCCTGTCGGCGCCAGCTACCAACAAGCCCTTTCGCTCTTTCATGAAAAAGGAGTTATTCACACAAAGCTGCCTCTTTTAATTCTCGGTCGCTTTGCAGGAGTCGAAAAGACTGTCCGACCTGGACTATACCGAATTGCGAAAGACGCCAGCCCTTTGGATGTCTTCGATAAGATGCGACTCGGAAAGACTGAGACAATTACTCTAACTGTGCCTGAAGGATACAACCTGGAAGAGACAGCATTGGCGGTAGAAAAGGCAGGTCTTGCCTCTAAGGAGGAGTTTCTGCGCTCTGCACGGGATCAACTGTTTGCTGCACGATTAGGATTAAACACCTCCACGTTCGAAGGATTTCTATTTCCTGATACATACCGGATACCTGTTGGCTCAGAGTCGGAAGATATCATCAAAACAATGGTTGGCCGCTTTCGTAAAATATTAGGACCAGAACTTAAGAAGCGGCTGTCAAAGTCTGGCATGACTGCTACCCAACTGATTACTCTTGCTTCAATTATTGAAAAGGAGGCCAGAAAAGACTTCGAACGCAAGCTGATTGCAGCCGTTTATCTTAACCGTTTAAAAAAAGGAATGCGCCTTGAAGCCGACCCTACTATTTTATATGGGGTACGCTCTACAGGAAAACCGATCCGGCGCAGCGAAATAAGGCGTCGCACACCTTACAATACTTATGTCATAAAGGGCCTTCCACCAGGCCCTATAGCCAATCCCGGGCTGGAATCCATAAAGGCTGCGCTTTACCCGGCAGATGTGGATTATCTCTATTTCGTGGCTAAAAACGATGGCACTCACCATTTCTCAACAACCCTCAGGGAACATAACAAGGCTGTACGGAAATACCAAAGATGAGGTAGAAACAGCCACTGTAACTATATTAGGAAGAGCTATCTAATGATATGTAGAAAAAAAACGAAGAAAATACATCTGGGCACCATACCGATTGGCGGGGACTCTCCGATCGTGGTCCAGTCTATGACAAAGACCGATACGCGTGACACAAGCGCTACAGTGGATCAGATTCATCGACTCGAGACCGCTGGCTGCGAAGCAGTGCGCCTGGCAGTAGTGGACATAGAAGCAGCTGAAGCCTTGGGAATTATAAAAGCCGCTGTATCAATACCGATTATCGCTGACATCCACTTCGATTATCGCCTGGCCCTTGAGTCAATTGCTCAGGGTGTGGATGGTCTTCGTATAAATCCGGGTAACATAGGAGACAAGAGTAAAGTACGAAAGGTGGTTCAGGCAGCGACCAAGCGAAAAATTCCTATCAGAATAGGGGTCAATGCCGGATCACTGGAGAAACGCCTCCTGAAAAAATATGGGACGTCTACCCCAGAGGCCCTGGTTGAAAGCGCTGAGGGGCATATACGCATACTAGAAGATATGGGTTTCACCAATATCAAGGTTTCTCTAAAAGCATCAGATGTACTTAAGACAGTGGAAGCATACCGTTTATTTTCAAATCGTTTTCATTACCCGCTACATATAGGAATCTCCGAGGCCGGACCTGCATTTACCGGAACCATTAAAAGCTCAGTAGGACTCGGCATTCTTCTTGCCCAAGGAATAGGAGATACTATGCGAGTATCTCTGACTGCCGACCCGGTAGAGGAGGTAAGGGTGGCTTACGATATACTAAAGTCGCTCGGTATCCGCCAGCATGGGCCGGATATAGTCTCTTGCCCCACATGCGGACGCTGCCAGATACAGCTTCGGGACATCGCCTCAGAGGTGGAAGCCCGGCTTAGCAAGATGAACAAACAGATCAGCGTAGCGGTTATGGGATGCGTAGTTAACGGACCTGGTGAGGCCAGGGAGGCTGACGTGGGTATAGCAGGAGGTAAGGGAGTAGGCATACTTTTCAAAAAAGGTAAGGTGGTGCGTAAAGTGCCGGAGGAAGAATTGCTGGATGTTCTTATGTTAGAGATAGAGAAACTGTAGTTCGCTCACTTCTCAAACATGGGAAAACATCAAAAACATGAACATAATTGAATCACCTTCTGAAATGCAGTCCGTCTGCCGCGTGCTACGGCAAAAAGGCAATACCATCGGATTTGTTCCCACCATGGGTTTTCTACACGAGGGGCACTTGTCACTGGTGCGCCGCGCCATAAGCGACAGCGACGTTGTGGTCGTAAGCATATTTGTTAACCCAACCCAGTTCGGACCGGATGAAGACCTGAACCGGTATCCAAAAGACTTCGAACGGGATTTATCTCTGCTTAATTCCGAAGGTGTTAATCTTGTTTTTCATCCCAAAGCTTCCGATATGTATCCTAAGGGCTATGCCACGTTCGTTGATGTGGAACGGATAACAGACAGACTGTGCGGATCAAATCGTCCAGGACACTTCAGGGGTGTGGCAACTGTTGTTTCAAAACTATTTAACATTGTGGGCCCATGCCGAAGTTATTTCGGCCAAAAGGATTATCAACAGACAGTGATGGTAAAAAAAATGGTAAAAGACCTACAGATGGATGTCGAAGTGGTGGTCTGCCCAACAGTCCGTGAGCCTGACGGTCTTGCCATCAGTTCCAGAAATTCCTATCTGTTACCGGAAGAAAGATCTGCTGCAACAGTCCTAATAAAAGCGCTCAGGGCCGGTGAGACCGAAATACTTGGATTCAATGGCAAGTGCGAGACATCTTCTACTACGGTGACATCCGTTATGCGTAGCGTGCTTGACAGTGAACCTATGGCAGAGGTGGAATATGTAGAGGCAGTAGATCCCGATACTCTGGATCAGTTAAAAGAAATCCAGAGCAGTACAAGTAAAAGCAAAACTCTCCTTGCCCTTGCAGTGCGTATAGGCAAAACCAGGCTTATCGACAACTTGCTTGTAAAGATATAGACTTAAGTTTATATAAGG
>CAYWZR010000219.1:0-3974 GCA_964462885.1 uncultured Nitrospirota bacterium | reverse complement strand
GAACGTATCGCCCAGGGAGTTGTCGCCTCCGTAGGCCATCTTAGCTTCAGTGAAACAGCCATCCTGCCAGAGTCGGACCGCGGTGAAAACGGGTTCGGATCAACCGGCAGGTAAGAGACCTATTTCATTTTCTAAATACGCTAAGTAGCTTATCAAGCCCTGTCTTTTCAAGTTTTGATACTGTCTCGAGTTCTCCGGCATCAAGCCAGATGCCTTCACACTCGGAACATTTGTCAATTTTAATGTTCTTGTAATCAATCTCTATCAATTCCATGCCACATTTTGGACACATCATGTAGTGAAGATCTTTAAGCCTACCTTTCTCGTCATTGGCAAGTTTCTTGTGCTTTTCCTCCTCAAGCTTCCTTTTTCGATCAAACTCTAATCTTGCAACATACTCTTCTTCTTTCTCACTAGGCTTCATTTCTATTCGCTCCTTTGATTGGCTTATTTGATTTAATCATATTCTATTTGTTAGGTTTCTTTTATTTGCTTTCCTATTAAGAAATGCTTTTAAAAACTGCTAGGTCACTTTAATTTTATCTCAACATAAGCTCTACCCTTAAGCCTGTCGAGCCAGGCACGATACTGTTTCTTAAAACCTGCCTCTCTCAGTTGATTTCTGATGATTTCCTTTTTTGCGTATATCTCTGAGGTCTGGTCTTTAAATGATTCTGTCATTACCAGCCACACGGCATCAGCAACATTAAGTGGATCGCTGATAGCGCCGGCATCAAGAGAGAAAGCGGCATCTTCTATCTCTGGCAAAATGGTTCCACGACGGACAAACCCAAGGTCTCCTCCGAATTCGGCAGAGGGATCTGAAGAGTAAAGCTTGGCTAGCTCATCAAAGTTTTCTCCGCTCTCGCAACGTTTTTTTATCTCATCTGCCAGAGTCTCAGCCTCCTGTTTTGTTCGTTCTTCTCCATGTTTCAGACAGATAAGCCGAAGTCTCGCTTCACTTTTGCCTGGAAGAAGCTCAGGATACTCTTCTTTCAACTTCTCATTTACCTCTTCTTCGGAAACGACCACCTTGCTCTTTACAACATCATTTACCACTCGTGAGACAATCAACTGCTCCTTGAGATTGGAACGGTATCGTGCCAGTGTAAGTTTCTGCTCCTTCAGAGTTTTAAGTAGATCATCGTCACTCAACTTGTACTTGGTTTTTATGTCACTGATTGCGGCATCCACCTCGGCATCTCCTACCGAAAGCCTCAGGCGTTTGGCCTCCTGAACTTGAAGTCTGACATCGATCATCTTTTCTAAAGATTCAGATTCAAGCAGATTTATTGCCATCTCCTTTTTTTCGGCTGGAAGTTTTTTTATAGATTCCAACATTTGAACCGGGATAAATCCCCTAAGCTCGCTCCATGCAATCACTTCACCATTTACCACCGCCACTATGCGGTCCAGTAATTTACGTGAGGCCTCTGAAGACTGGTAAAATGACAGCACCAAACCTAAAGCTAAAAAGAGTATTATTAATTGTTTTAATCTCACTTAGAACCTCCTTAAAATACGGTAAAACGTATCACGCTGGGCCACATTAAATCCGGCATTCTGTGCGGCTCTGATGAGCTGCTCTTTTGATGCACGGTAATGCACACCCGCTGCTGCCACCACGTTCTCCTCTATCATTGTAGATCCCATGTCGTTGGCTCCAAACCTGAGAGATACTTCCATCATCTTAATCCCCTGTGTAACCCATGATGCTTGTATATTAGGAATATTATCCAGATATATTCTTGAAAGCGCCAGTACACGAAGATATTCAACGCCGGTAGTTGGCTTTACATTAATTTTAGTATTATCGGGTTGAAACGTCCAGGGGATAAATGCCGTAAACCCTCCGGTTTTATCCTGAAGTTTACGTATTGCATACAGATGTTCCACTATATCTTCTAGACCCTCACCGCTTCCAAACATCATTGTAGCCGTGGATCTAATGCCCTGCCTGTGAGCTTCTTCCATTAAGCCTAACCACTCCGATGTTTTTATCTTACGCGGACTGATAACCTTCCGAATCCTGTCCGACAGTATCTCGGCTCCGGCTCCTGGTATTGAGCCAAGACCGGCGGTCTTTAGGCGGGCCAGGGCAGCGGCTGATGAGAGGTTGGACTGTTTGGCTATAAATTGAATTTCTGGCGCTGACATGGCATGCAGGTGTATATTGAACCTGGCCTTTATCGATTGGAAAAGGTCTTCAAAATACTCTATGGTGAGATCCGGATGCAGTCCTCCCTGCATAAGAATCTGTGTGCCTCCCATCTCGATTGTTTCAGCAATCTTACTAAATATTTCATTGTAACTAAGCAGATAACCATCAGGTTGATCTTTTGTTCGGTAAAAGGCGCAAAATCTGCACTGATTAACGCAGATGTTTGTGTAGTTTATGTTTCTATCTACCACAAAGGTTACAGTTCTTTTTCTGTGCAACCTGCCCCGTATATCATCCGCCATTTGGCCGAGTTCGAGAAGCGGAACGTTTTTAAGCAGTACAAGCGCATCCTGTTTGGTCAACCTTTTTGTTTTGGCAGATTTAACAATCATATCATGCATCATGCTCTTGTATTATGTTATAAAGTGAGTCACGTTCAACCGGAATTTTACCGGCTTTTTGTATCAACTCCACGAGTGCATCTTTTTCAAGCACTCCACTGGAGGTTCCACCTGCCATATGAGCTATCTTCTCTTCAACAACAGTGCCATCTATGTCATCGGCCCCAAAGGTCAGAGCTACCTGAGAAATTTTTTCTCCAAGCATAATCCAGTAGGCCTTGATATGCTGAAAATTATCCAGAAAGAGCCTTGAAACAGCGATGGTTTTAAGATCATCGATTCCAGATGTGAATGAGTCAATTCCCATTTCCGTATTTTTTGGCTGAAAAGCAAGTGGAATAAAGGCGTTAAAACCTCCTGTTTTGTCCTGAAGTGTCCGTAGACGTAGTAGGTGGTCCACTCTATCTTTTATCCCTTCTACATGTCCATAGAGCATGGTGGCATTGGTCTTAAGCCCTGCCATGTGGGCGGTACGCATTACAGTAAGCCACCTTTGCCCAGAGATTTTTTCCGGGCATATTTTTTTTCTAATACGAGCAGCAAAAATCTCGGCACCGCCACCCGGCATAGAACCAAGACCTGCATCCATGAGTACGGAAATGGTTTTCTTAAGCCCAAACCCTGACAAGCCTGAAAGGTAATCTATCTCAACAGCGGTAAAAGCTTTTATATGAACTGACGGGAATTTGCTGCGAAGCGTGCTTAACATCTCCACGTAAAATTCAAATGGCCAGTCTGGATGAAGTCCGCCGACTATGTGAAACTCTTCTACGCCAGGACCGGAAGATGCTTTTTGGATAATCTCAGCAAGTGTCATTTCGTAGGCGCCTTCTTCTTTCGACGAACGGCTGAAAGCGCAGAACTTGCACCTGTTTACGCATATGTTGGTCGGATTTATATGGCGGTTGCGAATAAAAAATACGCGGTCGCCACTCGACCTGCGCGCCATTTTGTCAGCAAGACGGCCCAGGGTAAATATATCATCAGTCTTAAAAAGACAAACAGCATCATCCTGGCTCAACCGACTTCCGTCTTCTACTTTTTTTTCTATGCTCTTTAACGACATATCTAATTATAATACGTGCAACCGCTTGGTTGCCACAGAGGTGTGGTTTGGAAACCTGCTTGGAAGCCTGTTTGAAAACCAGCTTGAAAACCTTGACAGGCCGCGCGGATTTGATACAATTTTTTTAAATTCTTCATTATACTTTACCCGATGACTGATAAAAAATATGTTTTAAAGAAAGCCCTTTTCTGCGAGCGCAAAGGTGCAGACAAAGTTATATGTAAGCTTTGCAATCACAACTGCACTATATCCCCTGGGAAACGGGGAATATGCGCTGTCAAGGAAAATATCGATGGAACCCTATACAGCCTGAATTACGGCAGGATCGTTGCAGCCAATGTTGACC
>CAYWZR010000218.1:0-3979 GCA_964462885.1 uncultured Nitrospirota bacterium | reverse complement strand
ATCCAATTCAAAGCTGAGCGCGAAAAACGCAAGTTATTTTGTGACAAGCCCTAATAAAAAGAACTAAAAGAAAATATCAATAATACCGAAGATCAAACGAGTTGAACTCGCCTGTGGCTATCTGTCTTTCCACGTGTACCGCTGTCACAAACGCCCCTGGCGGTCCCTTGTGGCACCAGTCAACAAGTTGTTTTACGTTGTCAGCCTCTCCCTCTGCCAAAACTTCAACCGAACCATCAAGAAGATTTTGAACCCAGCCGACAACATTGAGCAAAGTAGCCGTAGACCTGGTGCTGGCCCGAAAAAAAACGCCCTGAACCCTGCCTTTAATGATCAGGCGAACCTGTATTCTACCTTCTTGAGCGCCGAATTTCTCTTTCATTAATTGTCATGAATTTTTCTGAGTATGCTTTAATTTTGCGGAAGGTTCGAAAGCGGTACCAGCAGTAAGTCTTCTCTATCAAGGTCAGCAAGACGTTTTTTTAGAAAATCCATACTTTTCTTCCGGTCGTGTGCTATCAGAACTGCTGTTCCATGCTGCTTGGCTTTTCGGATAAAATTCTCCCACATACCTTTCATATAACTGTAATCCGCCTGGTTATCCAGAAAAACATCCCGTCGATAAGTAGAAAGCCCTGCGGATGCGGCTACTTGATGTGCTACCGACAGGTTCGTGGTCATGCTGTCTAGAAAGTAGAGATCCTCTTCGGCCAGAACATCAGCCACCACTTTCATGGCATGACGGTTTTCGGTAAAGGTTGAGCCCATATGGTTGTTAATTCCATATATCCCCGGATAGTTCTGGAGTGTTTTTTTCAAAGTACTGCGAAGTTTGGAGTCTGACATCCTCAGATACAACATTCCACGCATTTTTCGACCGGTATAATTATGGGCCTCCATTGGCTGGTGTATAATCACCTCTACTCCCTGATCAAGGGCTTCGGATACTATTGCCTCCGAATAATTTTCCCATGGAATCACAGCCAAAGTAAATGATGAGTCAAGAGCCATAAAGGCCTTAGCAGATTTCAGGTTAGCTCCAAGGTCATCAATAACTATAGACACCTTATCGTACGGGTCATTTGGAAAATCCGTCGGTAATTCCTGCGGAAAATCGTGGATAGAAAACGTCTTTCGAGGAATGATGCTTTCAACAGGAGGATATTTTTGTTGATATGAGATTTTATCTTCTTTGGCAGACTTGAAAGAAACTCCGGTACCGTACCTCTTACCAGCCAGAAAGGCTAAAGCGATAAAAACAAGCAGAACAAGCAGACTGGCCAGTAACACCGCAGATGGATTTTTTCTTTTTCTTCTTCTTTTTATTCTTCTCCTGCTTCTATGCGGCCCTTGGCGTTTTTTTTGCATGTTTATACTAGAATATATTTATTTAGGGCACAAAAAGATCATTGCCAAGGCCTTTATTCACCTGGACATTTTTAAGAGTAAAGGTATTAACGTTACCGTACAGATCAACTATCCGTAAAGATCTTATGGGAAAGGGGGAGGTCGTCTTTGTCGAGGGTAGAGTATCTGTTTCAATCCGGATGCTTTTGACGCTTCCCATGTCAGATCGTGGAATAAGAAGAATTGCCTGCGCTCCGTCAGGTTTCACAACAAAGGTCCGGCCCATGTCACCAAGGTTTGACAACAGACCTATAGGTGTAAAAGATACTCCGCTGCCGATAGCGGAATTCAGACTTCTTTTCATAATTTCGCCGTTCTCACCCTGACGCATAAGCATCTCATTTCCAGTAATTACCACTGTCTGTTTAGTTGGCTCAATATAGTCCCAACGAACACGGTCAGGTCTCCTTATATAAAAACGACCTCGGGCCGTCTTTGTTTCTTCAAGCTCTTTGATACGGCTGACCTGGGAAAACTCTCCCTGAATATCCAGCATAGTTTTATACGCATCTATAATTCGTTGCTGGACCGGTCCTCCCCGCTCGCCAGCCTCAGCAAACGCAGACGTAAAAATTGCGAAAATAAACATCAAAACGCAATATACGGCGTAAGTGCCAGATACCGATATATTTCTTTCTATTTTCATCTCGATTTTTAATTCTACAACAAGCAGTAGAACATTTGCTCCTGTCTTCCTAATATTCTGTATTTTCCTGTCCAATATCTTCATTGAGATATAGTTTTGCATGGCGCTATAAAGACCTGGGCCGCCACAGCACCCATCGGATTCGGACAATTCAATAAATTCAATCCCGGGTATCGCTCTGATTATCACCCTCGGCTTCCTGGGTAATGTCTTGATAACGGCTTAGATGGCCAGGGGTCGTAATAGGTGACTTTTAAAGCTGAGCACATGATGTGTACGTTAGAATGGACAGCCAGGATCATTCGTATCGGTTAATCCGTCGTACAGAGTATCAATCAGCTCGGGGTTTATGTTTGGGTTACTGTCATTGCAGGCAATCGGTCCGCAAGCTCCACTCTCAACCGCATAACTATCACCGTCATTATAGGTTCAATCCACTCCCCTATTACAGGAGGTAGAAAAACTTCGCCTTTAGGGGAGTGAAAAAGGGGTATGTTGCTTAAACCAGCAACATACCCCTTTTGGTAATCTCGTTAATTTTGCTTACAGTTTATAAATATTTATGCAGCAATCGTTTGGCGCATAAGTTCTGAAACCCTTGATGCTTCAATAACTGAACCGCTCAGGGTCATCATGCTGCCGGAAGCTGCAAGCCCGGAGCCGGAACCTTTTGACGGTGTTATCACCGATGTTGTATGGGTTGTTTTTTCCGGTGGAAGCGCAAGTTTTTCTATTTCCTCGGTCACATCATCAAGTATGTCCACCTTTGTTTTGTAACCAAGGCTTTCGGCCAGTTCTGCCGCCATCTGCCACGGTGCCATAACATCGGCTGCCGGCTCGACAGCACTCCATAGCATTTTCATTCTGCCGTAGTAATTGATAATACTTCCCTCCTGCTCCACAAAAGCAGGCGCCGGAAGTACGACATCAGCAGTTTTGGCAAAGTCGTTCATATGCGTTACATGCGCAACCACAAAATCCGCGGGTTTTTTATTGCCATCGCCTATCGGCAGGTCACCGACTCCATAAAGGAACTCCAGCTCGCCGTTAAGCATTTCTTCTGCACCTATACCTGCGGCTTCTGGAATATCCGCCTTCCATGCCTTGGCCAGCTTCTTGCCATCAGCGGCAAATCCCGGCAGAGTTAACGGCGAAAGCCCCATGGCTGCAACACCTGCCATGTTGGATTCAAGTCCAATTGGTAAGACTTGACCACCTATAAGGGCGCTGAGGTTCAGGGCTTGAAGTATGGTATCCACGCCGTTGTCTTTGGCTGAGATACCGGTGGAATAAAACAGCATAGGCAATTTTGATTTAGCTATCAATTCTGCGGCTTCTTTAACATCTTCTTCTGAAAGTGCAGCCTCTGCACAAAGGGCGGAAAGATCAGAAGAAGATGCTGCATCTCTTACTTCCGTAAGACCCTTTGCCTTGTTTGCACTGTTTTTATTCACAAGTTTTTCCTTAATCAGCACAGCCATAAGAGCAGCAAGCGCTGAAGTATCAGTGCCTTCAGCAAGCTTTAGATGCTTGGTTGCAACGCCTGCAAGTTTTGTCTCAACCGGATCCAGAACAATGAGCTTGGCTCCACCAGATACCTGCTTACGTATCTTTGCATCAATGGCCGGAAGTGTTCTGTTCCATTGAGAGGCATTCATTCCCATTACGATAATCAGATCTGATTTTGTTATACAGCTCTCTGCTCCGGCTATTTTGCCAAAGGCTTTCAAGTAAGCTGGAATCGTGGATGTGTCATACAAGGACGCGGTACTGTCAACATTGTTTGTTCCAATCACTGCGCGCCCGAGCTTTTGAAGCATATAGGCATCCTCATTTGTTACAGCAGCGCTTGCAAGTATTGCTGCTTTGGTAGGGTTTGACCGCGCAACACCCAGCTTATCCGAAACAACCTTGAGCGCTTCCTCC
>CAYWZR010000217.1:0-4008 GCA_964462885.1 uncultured Nitrospirota bacterium | reverse complement strand
ATTACAACTTCGGATGCCACCTGCCCCTTCGGATACACTTTCTGAGCAATACCGATGCCTGGAGTTTTGATTCTCTTATGCATAAGCTTAACCTTTCCAGAACAATTATGGTTAATATCTCCAAATCAGGAGGTACAGCCGAAACCGCAGGCAACATGGAGACATTCAATAACCTGCTTTTGGCACAGAAGCTCAAACCAGGTCAACACAACATAACCGTAACCACTCCGGGTTCACCTTTTGATCTATACAGCAGGGAAAATGGTTTTCTGCACGTTTTCCATATGAACAATGAAACCGGAGGGCGCACCTCAGTCGGCAGCGCTGTCGGCATGGTGCCTGCTGCCTTTGCCGGGCTTGATTTCGAAAGCTTTTTGCAAGGTGAATCTTACATGGACAAACTTACTCGGCGGACTAACGTTATTCAGAATCCTGCCTTGACCATCGCTATTATCATAAACGATGTGATAATCCGTGAGGGGCATAAAAACCAGATAATGCTCGGCTACAGCGATTCACTTAAGGAGATGTCTCACTACTTTCAACAACTTTTCATGGAGTCACTCGGAAAGAAAAAAACTCTTCAGGGACGAATAAGAAAAGAGCCAACAGGGCTAACGATTATGGGTGGAGTAGGAACTGGAGAACAGCACGCTTTTATGCAACAGGTTCAGGAAGGCATACGGGATTGCTTTGTTCATTTCATAAGTTTCAGAAAGCGCTCAACAGATTTTGAAAACACCAAGGCAGGAAGTATGGGAAGACAACTACTAGCCTTCCTTGAGGGCACCCAGCGGGCTTTACTCGAAAACGGACGCGATTTCGTTTCACTAATATTTGAAGAACAAAACGAGTTCAATATGGGAATGCTCGTGGCACTTGAAGAACGTGTTGTTACATTGCTCGGCGGTATGTGGGGCATTAATCCCTTTGACCAACCAGGCGTACAAGCAGGCAAACTCTCGGCTGACAATCATAATAGGATATCCAAGATGGTGGTTTTAAGGCTTCTTGAAACAGAAAGTTTTAAGGGTTCAGCTTTTGACATGAGCCGGGCGCTTGGAAAAGGCAAAGAAGAGGCACCATCAATTGAAGCAATACTGCTGGATATTGTTTCCAACCATAAAGTCCGAGGCGCTTATCCCGGCTTAAAAGGATTTACATGTTCCAAAAAATGGAAAGGTAATATTTTTTCGTTTTCTATATCAAACGTGTAGGGACGGATTAAAAACCCGCCCCTACTGTTTGTGTTTGCCGATATACAACCGGCATACTTTAATTATCAACCAAAATCATCATCATAAGCACCGCTATCACCATAACCACCATCGTAGCCACCCATATCACCATATCCAGCAG
Organism: uncultured Nitrospirota bacterium; assembly: GCA_964462885.1. Taxonomy (GTDB): domain Bacteria; phylum Nitrospirota; class Thermodesulfovibrionia; order SZUA-242; family SZUA-242; genus JALUUO01. Next base: position 2,649 of record CAYWZR010000217.1, on the reverse strand, counting down.
TATCACCGTAACCACCAGAGTCAACAGAACAGTTAGTCGGGTTCGTCGGTAGTGTACATGCAAACAAGAGCACCGGGATTACAAGCAACCCCAGAAGCATTTTTATCAATCCACTTTTTTTCACTCTCATAAAAGCGTTACTTATTCGTAACCACCATCGTCGCCATAGCCACCATCGTCGTCACCATAACCACCATCATCATCGCCATAGCCACCGTCGTCGTCGCCGTAACCACCATCATCGCCATAGCCGCCGTCATCTCCATAACCACCTGAATTAGGCATATGATGACCAGTTGGTAAAGTGCAGGCAAATAGCAACATAGGTATTACAAAAACGCCCATTAATAGAGCTACTATTCTTTTTCGCATGCTTTTTTTCATATCGATTCTCCTTACTATTTTACTAGTAAAACCGGAATTTCGGATTTGTTAGCCACCTCTCTACTAACGCTTCCCATCAGAAAACTCGAAGCTCTTTTGCCTCTTGAACCTATAACAATCATATTCACGCTTTCTTCTTTGGCAGCGTTAAGAATCTCTTCCGCAGGATTCCCTGATTTAATTACAGTCTTTATACCAGTTGTTACTCCCTTGGCTTCCAACTCTTTTTTATAATAATCCAGAATTGCATTAGCCTTTTTATCCAGAGCTGCCTGGAACTCGGTTCCCTTAAGGCTTTCTCTTAACTCAGACATTTCAGCAACGCCAAGCATCTCGTCTATCAAAGACCAGCCTTCAAGTTTCTCTACGTAAATCAGAACAATAGCCTCAGGTCGCAAACAGGAACAAATATTAGCAGACATCGCAAACGCTGCCTTTGCTCCCTTTGTATTATCCACAGCAATAAGTATTTTTTTCATAGTCTCACCCACTTTATTATTAGTTATGTATGAGCTTTACTTTAGTTACACACGGACAAAGACATCCTTAACTAACCCGTAAATCCAAATATCAATAGACAGGTCTTCATTTACAGCACGATGATTAGTGATAACCACCGCCGCCGCCGTAACCACCGCCACCGCCGTAGCCGCCTCCGCCGCCATAACCGCCGCCGCCACCGTAGCCGCCTCCGCCGCCATAGCCGCCGCCATCTTCACCATAGCCGCCGCCGTAACCAGCGCCATCGCCTGCTCCTGTTGCAACAATACCATGACGGTCAATCTCACGAGGCGCCACACCGTAGCCTATAAGAAAACCAAGAAATCCTACAATTACAACAACTGCTACCCAGAGTGGTGTCTTCATTACTCTCTCCTCCTGTTATTAAAAAGTTATTAAAACTGATTCAGACTTTTTTAATCATCCACTTCCACTTTCCGCCTTCTTCTTTTTTCTCCATAATCTGATCTCCAGTCGTATTGCACATGGAAGTAATGGATTCACCGGAAGAGGGGTTATCAAATACTAACTCAAGCATATCACCAACCTGTATTTTCTCGAGTGCTTTCTTACAGTAAATCTGAGGATGGGGGCAAACATAGCCAGTTACATCCAACATAAAAGTATTATCACCTTTTTTTTCAAACTTCATAGCCATAGTAAACTTCCTCCTTTTACGGTCTAAAATATTTTCTAAATATTATTGCCTAGAGATCAAAAGCAGCCATCTCTTTAGCCATCTTTCGCTCTGTCCACCAGTTAAAGAACTTAACACCAATAAATGCACCGCCTACCATGCCAATCCCGAACAACCATCCGCTGGGGTCACCCATTGAGATTCTCACGAAAAAGGCCCCGACATTGCATCCTAAAGCAAGCCTGGAACCCAGCCCCATAAAGAAACCTCCCAGAATCGCCCACATAGCAAGCTCTTTTGTAGGTTTTTTGAATTTAAATTCCTTCTGGTAAAGAGCCATCATACAAGCACCGCCGATCAGGCCGAGCGACATCCAATCCGCTGGGTTAAACAATGGGTTAGGAACACCGTTTGCGAGCCCAAAGTATATGTTATCCATCATTTCCATGCCAAATCTATGAAACACCCATCCGACCCATTGGGCTTCCTGAGTGGTCACATACCAATATCCAGGGTCAAAAACCGTTCCCTTAGCAGACAAACCATAGGTAATCCCCATCCGCTGCATGAGTTCGCCAAAATTGTAGACCCCAAATGCAAGCTGCAATTTTTTCATCACAAACATATGCAAGCCAGCAGCAATACCCAGAACAAGGCCAGCTATAGCCGTTCTTTTAGAAGACATTATCATACCCCAGTAACCGGCAAGCTCAGCGCCAAAACCACCAACAGACAGTCCCGCTTCTCGCCTCTTCTTCAAGAAATTATTCCTTGCCCAGAAAATATAAACAACAACAAGCACTAGTGCAGCCGGTATTATTGTATTTATCAGCGCATCACCAACAAAAAATCTGCTTGACCCAAATGCCTCACGCGCCCACGGTAGTTCAGCTATCTGTATTGAAGGCTTGGTCCAAACATAGCCGGCAAGATACTGATCCACCCAACCGTCAGTGACATTGACCTTTGCAGGAATCCATGTAGCCTTTGCAGCAGCTTCCTGCCACGCCTGAGGCACAAGATTATTGGTCCAGCCACCCATTTTCACAAATAGTGCCTGGGTAACACTGAGAGATAGAACTCTGGCAGGTCATTTGCGCCGTGGCCTGCGCGAAGGCGCCCTGTTT
>CAYWZR010000216.1:0-4016 GCA_964462885.1 uncultured Nitrospirota bacterium | reverse complement strand
GATATCTACGCATTTCACCGCTACACCAGGAATTCCGCCATCCTCTGAACAACTCAAGTACATCAGTTTCGCAGGACATCCCAGGGTTGAGCCCTGGACTTCCACCATGCGACTTAACATACCGCCTACGCGCCCTTTAAGCCCAGTAAATCCGAACAACGCTCGCCACCTCCGTCTTACCGCGGCTGCTGGCACGGAGTTAGCCGTGGCTTATTCTTATGGTACCGTCACCACGCCAAAGACGTGACTTCTTCCCATACTAAAGGAGTTTACAACCCGAAGGCCTTCGTCCTCCACGCGGTGTCGCTGCGTCAGGGTTTCCCCCATTGCGCAAAATTCCCCACTGCTGCCTCCCGTAGGAGTCTGGACCGTGTCTCAGTTCCAGTGTGGCCGTTCAACCTCTCAGTCCGGCTACCCGTCTTTGCCTTGGTGAGCCACTACCTCACCAACAAGCTGATAGGACGCAGGCCCATCCCAGAGCAGAAGCAAGCTTCCTTTTTACCTCATGCATTCCAGCACGTGGTCTTATGCGGTATTAGCTCGAGTTTCCCCGGGTTATTCCACTCTCTGGGGCAGGTTGCCTACGCGTTACTCACCCGTCCGCCACTAGGTAACACCAGATAGCAAGCTATCCGATGCACCCCGTTCGACTTGCATGTGTTAAGCACGCCGCCAGCGTTCGTTCTGAGCCAGAATCAAACTCTCAGTAAATAAACTTCAGACCCAACATCTGACTTTCAGTTGTCAAAGAACAAAACTGCTTTAAAAAAGCAGTCCAAGGAGGGCTGTATTCCTCCTGGGAACTTATAGCCTACAACACAAAAACACATATTGTCAAGAACTTTTTTATCGTAGGGTTTAAATCAGCAAAAAGCACCACAAATACAAACACAATCCACAGACTTTTAAACACAAAAAACCCTTTATAATCAAACCATTATAAAAAACATGACCAACTTCTGACATGATTAACAATTATTAATAAGCCAAAGAAATCTACGCCCATTTTTTGTTAAACAGGTTCTGTTTTAACAAAATTTTAGCAATTTTCAAGTTACAAAGATATTCAGAGCTATTGATTAGGCTCAATATACCGCTACCTGCCTGAGTGTTTGTTCTTTTTAATTTATTTGGTAAAATAAGAATATGGACCTACCAGCACCAAAACAGATGGTATATATTTCTACAAACGAGACGGAACTCCTGGGGATCAAGATATCTCACCAATGTAAAGTTGCTAAACGTGAGATTGAACTTGAATTAACTCAAAAGACTAAATGTCCGTTTTGTGAAATAATCTTCCAGATGGAAACAGAAGAAGTAGCAAAAAAATAACTTCGCAAATAGTTCCAGCCACTCTATTTGACTGTCGTTAATTCTGTTAGCATATTTGGCTAGCCCCGTCATGGAGATAACGAAACCTGAGGGTAAAACTGCACAAATGAAGCAGCTGTTACTTTCTTAATACTTCTATGCCATGCTCACGCCCCACTAATACCTCATCAGCTAAACCGATAAAAAGTCCCGTGCAGACTACGCCGGGAATTTTGGTTAAACGTAATTCCAACTCTTCAGGTTCTTTAATACCTTCAGGAAACCGGCAGTCCAGAATATAGTTACCGTTGTTGGTTATAAGGGGAGCTGACTCGTTTATACTGCGGAGCCTGGGCATGCAATCCAGACCCTTAAGACGTTTTTCGCATAATTTCCAGCCAAAGGGCACAACTTCCACCGGAAGCGCGAAGGTACTGCCGAGACGATCCACCACTTTGGAACCATCCACAATTATTACCTTATAGGCAGAGCATGAGGCCACCATTTTTTCTCTAAGCAGTGCGCCACCACCGCCTTTTATCATCCTGAAGCAGGGGTCAATCTGATCTGCGCCGTCTACGTAAAGGTCAAGCGCCTGTAATTCATCAAAAGTCGTAATTGGAATTCCAAGCTCAATAGCTTTTTTCCCCGTTTCGATCGATGTGGGAATGCCAACAACATTAAGCCCCTCGTCCTTAATGCGTTGCCCAAGGCGTTCAAGATAATATTCTACAGTGGAGCCAGTGCCAAGACCAAGCTTACTACCATCCATTACCTTTTCTGCTGCTTTGTACCCAACGGCTTTTTTGGCTTCATTTATCATAAATGTCTCAGATATTACTTTAAGAAAACAATCATTTTACTGGATATTCTAACGCTTTTCGGATTAGGCGCTCAACATGCTGCTTGAGATCCTGGTTTTCTACGCCGTTTACACAGTTATCAATAAGTTGCAACTCTGGATCGCTTAAAACACGTTTTATTCGCTTGACATAGAGTTTTTTTACAACAGTTCTATCTCTTCGTTCCACTCTGCCAAGACGAAGCATTATATCTGCGATCCCATATCCAGAAAGTTTTTCAAGCATCTCCACTTTTAAAAAGCTGAGCTGTTGCATCCAAACAGGGCTGTCAACAAGCAGAAAAAGTATTCCATCCCGCAAGTCGCTAGGGTATGTATGGGAGGAGATTACCGGACCCAGCAAGCCTACCCATGCGTCTGCCAACCGTCCTAATGTGGAGACCTTTGAGATTGCATGTTTTTTAAGAATATCTCCAAGGACTTGACCTGCCTTCTCCATGAGCAGTTCAGTTTTGGCTTTGGCAGATTTTAAAGGCTGTAAAGCTCTTTATCATACTCTAGCCGCCTTGTCTTTCTGCCCCTTACACTCTTACCGGCAGAGGTTAAAAAGGGCTCCTCTGCCCCGAGGAGATCTCCCATCTCGGCTTCTATTTGCTCAGGGTCTTCACCCGCCTCCATACGGCTCAAAGCCTCCTCCATACTGCCACCGAGGTTCAACCCTGTCATATCGGTAAGTTTGCGCATCAGATTTGCTGCCTGCCTTGGATCATTTTCATCAATATTTTCCACTTCGCTGGCCATTGCTGTCATAGCTTTTTCGAGCCGGGATTCGTCGATGTCCGGGATATTGACACCTGCCTCCTCCTTGTCTGCACCTAAAGAGGTGGAGAACATAGAAACCTGCCGCTCCAGCTTAACCTTGCCGCATCGTGGACAGATTGGCCTTTTTTCCGTGTTTATCCGGCTAGAGAAAAAATTGAAGACTCTGTGGCACTTCTTACAGTAGAATTCGTATATTGGCATGTTTGAGTTCGGTTTCCTTCTTAGCCCGACCTAGTTTAAACCCGGTTAGCAGAACCGAGAACCTCTTTATTTTTTCGCATAAAAAGCTCTTTAAGCGCTTCTCTTGCAGGACCGAGATACTTTCTGGGATCAAATTCGCCCGGCTTTTCATGAAGCGTTTTTCGAACAGCAGCCGTAACTGCAAGTCTGCCGTCTGAATCTATATTAATTTTACAGACGGCTGATTTCGCTGCTTTCCTCAAATCCGGCTCTGGGATACCCACCGCATCCTGCAACCGTCCTCCGTTATCATTTATTATTTTCACCAGTTCAGGAGGCACAGACGACGATCCGTGCAGTACAATGGCGAAGCCGGGTATCCTTTTTTCGATTTCTTCAAGAATATCCAGTCTTATGGTCTGCTCCTGGCCCGGCTTGAACTTATATGCGCCGTGAGAGGTTCCTATGGCTATGGCAAGAGAGTCGACGCCAGTCCCCTCAACAAATTCCTGCACCTCTTCGGGTTGGGTATAAGTGTGTTCTTCAGCAGACACATCATCCTCCACACCAGCCAGAATGCCGAGTTCTCCTTCCACTGTAACATCAAAGGGATGGGCATACTCCACAACCTGTTTTGTAAGAGCTATGTTTTCTTCAAAAGGCAGGTGTGACCCGTCGATCATAACCGACGAGAATCCTGATTCAACACATGACTTACAGAGTTCGAAAGTATCGCCGTGATCAAGGTGAAGCGCTATCGGAATTTCCTTAAGTCCCTGCTCGGCAGCCATCCTTTTCATCATCTCAATCGCGCCCTGTCCCATATACTGAAGCAGTGTCTTGTCAGCATATTTTCTTGCCCCGGATGAAATCTGCAAAATAACCGGCGACTGCGTTT
>CAYWZR010000215.1:0-4017 GCA_964462885.1 uncultured Nitrospirota bacterium | reverse complement strand
ATGTTCTTATCCTCTCTTTCGGCATACCCCCCTCCTTTTAACCAAAGTCTATTTCACTTGTAAAAGGCAGATCATACAATCTTTACCCTGGTAACCTCTTTGCCGTCAGGGTCTAGAACATGGACGGCGCAAGCCATGCATGGGTCAAAGGAATGAATTGTTCTGAGTATCTCCACAGGTTGTTCAAGGTCTGCTACCGGAGTTCCGATAATCGCTGACTCATAAGGGCCTTTCTGCCCTTTTGCATCCCTTGGAGAACCGTTCCATGTGCTTGGAACCACACATTGATAGTTGTCTATCTTGCCGTCTTTTATTTTTATCCAGTGCCCAAGCGCCCCCCTTGGCGCCTCGTGCAAGCCATAGCCCTGTACCTCTTTAGGCCATGTGGAAGGTTCCCATTTTTCGTTGCTGTGCATCCTCAAGTCACCTTTTTTAATGTTAGCGGTAAGCTCATCAAGCCAGACAGGAAGCATCTCGACAGTAACCAGAGTTTCCACTCCCCTGGCCGCAACTCTTCCAAGCGTTGAAAAAAGAGCCTCGGGACCTACACCGAGAGTTTTAAGAACATGGTTTACAACCTCCTGGACTCTCTTATGCCCGCTTCCATAAGCCACAAGCATTCGAGCCAGCGGACCAACCTCCATGGGTTTATCTTCATAACGCGGGGCCTTAAGCCAGCTATATTTCGCATCAGTGTTTAAGAAGTCATATGGAGGTTTAGGGCCTGTATACTTGTCGTTAGTGACTCCGTCCCAAGGATGTTTTGACTTGCTGTCACCACCATCTGGATACTCATACCATGAGTGAGTGACGTATTCGGAAATTTTTGTGTGATCCACCGGGTAAATAGTGCTAAGATCCTTATTCAGAATAATCCCTCTGGGCAACCAGAGATTTTCGGTGTTGCTGATATTGTCATTAGGGAACTCACCATAAACAAGAAAGTTCCCCACACCTTCTCCATAACCTGCCCAGTCCTTATAAAACGAGGCAACAGCCAGAAGATCTGGAATATAGACCTTTTCAACAAAGGCATGCGCTTTTTTGGCAAGATCGGCAATAAATGCGATACTGCCGGCATTAAGCGCATTCTGGCTGTTTGGATCAATGGGAATGGCCATGCCTCCTACAAGATAGGTCTGAGCATGAGGGTTTTTTGCCCCTAAAAGGGCCTGAATTTTAATCACGTCCCTCTGCCAATCAAGAGCCTCAAGATAATGAGCAACAGCCATGAGGTTTGCTTCAGGAGGCAGCTTGTAAGCCGGATGCCCCCAGTAGGCGTTCGAAAACGGACCAAGCTGTCCGCTCCCTACAAAGGTCTTCAACTTTTCCTTGACTCCTTTGAAGTAGACTGCCGATGAGTTCGGCCAGTCAGAGAGGGACTGAGCTAGCGATGCCGTCTTTGCCGGATCGGCCTCAAGGGCGCTAACCACATCAACCCAGTCCAGAGCATGAAGATGATAAAAATGGATCACGTGATCCTGAACATACTGGATTCCCGTGATCAGATTCCTGATTATTCTTGCATTATCAGGGATGGTAATTTCTAAAGCGTTTTCGACCCCTCGCACGGAGGCGGTTGCATGAACAGTTGTTCAAACACCTCATATACGCTGGGTAAACGCCCAGGCATCTCTAGGATCGCGGCCCTGAAGAATAAGCTCGATCCCGCGAAACATGGTGCTCGATGACCAGGCATCCACCACCTTACCACCTTCCACCTTTGCCTCGATTCTCAGATGCCCCTCTATTCTTGTGACCGGATCAATCGCTATCTTTGCCATAGAATATTACCTACCCCCCTTACAAAAATTTATGAAACATTTTTTCTAAATTTAATTTATGTTTAATTTAAGTTTAATTTAAATTTAATCTGATTTTTTACCGCCGGATATAATTCGTCCAATACCATGAGCGGCAATTGCAGCACCTGTAGCTACTGCCAGCCCAGCCCCAACTTTATCTGCTGTCGATTCAACACCAAAACCAGCAACATTTGGAAGCCTCTCGTAAAATGGTGTCATCTGATCCCAGAAGGCTGGCTGCGCACACCCTATGCATCCATGGCCTGCCTGAACAGGCCAGCTTGTGCCTTCGTTGTATTTTATAGTGGGGCAGTTTTTGAATGTTTCAGGGCCCTTGCAGCCCATTTCATAAAGACACCATCCATCCCGGTGCCCCTGATCTCCCCACTCTCTTACATACTGTCCTGCATCAAAGTGAGCCCTTCGTTCACAGTTATCATGAATTCTCTTACCATAAGCAAAGAGGGGTCTGCCGATACTGTCAAGGGGAGGAAGCGAACCAAAGGTGAGAAAATGAACGACTGTTGCGGTAATGTTTTCTACATTTACAGGACATCCCGGCAGGTTGACAACAGAGAGGTTTGGCACAGCTTCTGAGACACCCACAGCCCCGGTTGGATTAGGAGCTGCTGCCGGAAGACCTCCATAGGTTGCGCATGTACCAACAGCAATGGTTGCCATGGCATTTCCACATACTTCTTGAATAATATCTTTAGCAGTCTTACCTCCGATACAACAATAGACACCGTCATCCTTCATGGGGATAGATCCCTCGACCACTGCGATATAGTTGCCTTTCTGGTTTTGCACAACGTCTGAAAGGGATTTTTCCGCCCGATGACCTGAAGCTGCCATGATCGTCTCGTGGTACTCTACAGAAAGAATATCAAGAATCAGCTCAGCAGCAGATGGTTTGCTCGCTCTTAGGAAGGATTCTGTATCACCAGCGCAATCCTGAAATTCAAGCCAAACAAGATAAGGCTTCTGTTTATTCTCAAGTGCTTCAGCAATCTTGGAGGCAAAACCAACAGGAAGCGCCAATGTTGCAGTTAAGGCAGTACAGAATTTGAGGAAATCTCTGCGAGAAAACCCTTTTCTTATAAAATTCTTATAAATAGTGCTGTCAGGTAAAGCATTATCAAGATCTGACGGTTTCCCCATAAAGTCCCTCCTTACTGGTCTTAATATTCTTATAAAATTAATTTTAGCAAAAATTACACCAACCCACAATCCCTTAGTATTAAAGGTCATCTGGCGGTTAAAAGATACATTAGTGGAACCAAGTAAACAATATTGTAGGATATCGTCATTGATCAGGGGACCGGATATTTACAGACTGAACAATATGAAAAAACGCTTGTTAACTCAAGCTATAGCATCTATACAGCAAGGGCAAGCAAGACAAACACCCAAGCGCCGTTTTACTTCTGAGGTTCATGGCATAACCTTTGCTATCTTGATTTAGTATAAAACTTTATAAATATCTAATCAGGAGGAGAAGTTATGTCAGAGATTATTGGTTACACAAGGGGTGGAAAACCATGGACCCCTAATTTTATCGAATCAATTGATGTTGAGAAATGCCTGGGATGTGGACGCTGTTATAAGGTTTGTGGCAGGGATGTTCTTGCACTGATAGAGAAACCTTTTGATGGCGACGATGATTATGGTGATGATATGGGTAACAAAGTGATGTCTGTTTCAAATCCAGAAAATTGTATCGGCTGTGAGGCATGTTCCAAAACCTGTACAAGAAAATGCCATGAGCATATCACAATGTAGGTCGGATACAGTTATTTTATATATGTGAAGTTATGTGCCAAAAACAATAATTTTCTTTGTTACTCTCGCAAATAGTCGCAACAGTGCAACTATTTTTACTTATAAAGAACAAATTTATTCAATAAAAACCCTTATTGCAAGCAGGGGGGATGACACCAAAGCTACGCAATAAATAGCTGAGGGCTCAAAAATGAAACCAAGACATTTTTATTTTGGCTTGACACAGCACAAATAGTTGTTTTGACTTCCGAGAATCTACAGTGATACACTGAACGACACATTCAAACCAGGAGGGAAAAACTAATATGAAAATAATGTTACTTGGCGCTCCAGGCGCTGGAAAGGGTACTGTTGCCAAGCTACTTACAGCTTATGATGGATCGGTACAAATATCAACAGGAGATATACTACGAGCGGCTGTAAAGGCAGG
>CAYWZR010000214.1:0-4052 GCA_964462885.1 uncultured Nitrospirota bacterium | reverse complement strand
ATCTGTCATAAGGTCACGCGTTCTTGAGTACCTATGAGGCTGAAACAATGCTACTACTCGCTTCCCCAGACAGTCTTTTGCTGCTGCCAGTGTAGCCCGTATCTCGGTTGGATGATGAGCATAATCATCAAAGACCCTAACTCCGGCTACCTCGCCTTTTAATTCAAAACGCCGTTGTATACCACTAAACGAGGCCAAACCCTCGGCAATCCAACCTGGCCCCATTCCGAGTTCCAGGCCAACGGCTATGGCTGCCAGAGCGTTTGAGACATTATGTATGCCCGGAGAAGGAACTTCGAACCTACCCAGCGGCTCTCCCTTTAATAAAACATTAAACTTCGATCCGTCAGGTCCACGCTTAATATCCACAGCTACCAGGTCAGCATCTTCTGTTATGCCATAGGTTATGAATCTGCGATGAACAGCCGGTATTAAATCTCTTATGTTCTGGTCATCCTTGCATAGTATTGCCAGCCCGTAAAACGGAACCTTATTGATAAAATTGAGAAAGGCCTTTTTCAATTCTTCCATAGACTTGAAATAATCCATATGTTCTCGGTCTATGCCTGTGACCACGGCAACTGTCGGGGTAAGCAGAATAAAGGAGCCGTCACTTTCATCCGCCTCGGCCACAAGAAGGTCACCCTGGCCGAGCTTTGCATTGCTTCCAAGTCCTTTTAGTTTTCCTCCTATCACAACCGTGGGATCAAAGGATGAAAGCATAGTTGAAATAAGCGATGTTGTTGTTGTTTTTCCATGGCTTCCGGTCACAGCAATTCCAGATTTAAGACGCATAAGTTCAGCCAGCATCTCGGCCCTGGGGATTACCGGAATATTCTGGCACTGCGCCTCGATAACCTCCGGGTTCTCCTGATCTACCGCAGAGGAAATCACCACTACATGAGCATTAAGTACGTTTTCAGAACTGTGCCCGATCCATATCTGTATTCCCAGCTCTCTAAGCCTTCGAGTATTGGCCGAATCCCGGCAGTCCGACCCGCTTACATCGTAATTAAGGTTGTGCAGAACCTCGGCTATTCCGCTCATGCCGATACCGCCGATACCGACAAAATGGATACGTTTTATACCTCTGAAATGTGTCATGGTTTAATCATTAACTCCTCACTCCTGTTTCATGCTTTATCATTTAATAAGCTCGTATGCAAGCTCTACAACCCGCTTTGCCGAGCCTGGTTTGCCGAGCGATCTGCTTGCCCTTTGCATTGAAAGAATCTCTTCCGGGTTTTCATAAAGTTCCTTTATGCATGTGGCAAGAGAAGCTCCGGAGATATCCTTATCCAGCATCATTTTACAAGCTCCCATATCCAGAAGTTTTCTTGCATTAACCTCCTGATGATTTCGGGCCGCATAGGGATACGGCACAAGCACTGAGGCTTTGCCGCATGCGGAAAGTTCAGCAAGAGTTGAAGCCCCGGCCCTGCATATCACAAGATCGGCAGCAGCATATGCAAGTTTCATCTCATAGAGGTAGCTTGTTACAATCCCCTTAGCAGCGATCTGCCTGTACTTTTCTTTTACCATCGCCTCATCGGCATCGCCGGTTTGATGAATCACCTGAATTTGTTTTTTCATATCTGTCTTAGAAAAAACCTGAAGAGCCTCCACCATAGCTACGTTTAGACTATGCGCACCCCTGGAACCTCCAAGCACAAAGACTGTAAATAAATCTTTATCAAGTCCAAACTTCTTAACTGCAATAAGCTTATCACCCAAAGCAATGGAGCTACGCACGGGGTTGCCTGTAAAAAAGGTCTTGTTTCTACCAAATCGTTGTCGGCTGTCTGGATAAGTTACCGCCACTTTATCAACAAAAAAACTTCCAAGTAGCTTGTTAGTGAGCCCGGGCACTGCGTTTTGTTCATGTATCATCGTCGGAAATTTCATCCAACTTGCCATGGCAAGCACAGGACCGGATGCGTAACCGCCTACACCGATTACAACATCTGGATCAAAAGACTCCAGTATCGACCGTGACTGAAGAAGCCCTTTTGGTATGGTCAGAAAGGACTTTATCAATTTAAATAATCCCACATTTACGATTCCCTCAACATTTATAAACTTTATATTGAATCCCTCTTTCGGCACTACCTTCTGTTCAAGACCTCGTAGTGTTCCAACAAAAAGAATTTCATTTGCCAAGTCACATGCCTTAAACTCCGATGCTATGGCAAGGGCGGGATATAGATGCCCGCCAGTGCCGCCACCGGCGATAATAACCTTCATCTCAAAACATTAGCCGTTCTGGCGTAGGAATTACTTCTTGGACTACGCAACTCACGCTGAGCATTTTGTTGCTCACGCTTAACCGGCAGTGAGTCAGAAGAGGAACGGCTGTAACTCTGTCCTCTTGATATACTCATTAGTATTCCGGTAGCCGAGAGACTGACCAGTAGTGAAGATCCCCCGTAACTTACAAAAGGAAGCGGCAACCCCTTAGTAGGCAAAAGCCCTGTAGCCACGGCAAAATTAAGCAGGGCCTGAAAAACAATCATGAGTGTAAGCCCAAGGGCCAGATAACGGCCAAAAGAATCTTCGGTTGTAGAGGTCAGGCGCATGCCACGAATCAGTATAACCAGAAACAGTATTACCACACCCAGCGCCCCGATAAGACCCAGCTCTTCGCCAAGTATCGAGAAGATGAAATCTGTATGGGCCTCTGGCAGAAAAAATAGTTTTTGCGGTCCTTCTCCCAGGCCGACCCCTGTGATTCCACCGTTGCCAAAGGAAAGCAGGGATTGAACCAGTTGGTATCCGCTGCCATACTCGTCTTTCCATGGATCGAGAAAAGATGTAAGTCTCTGCATCCTGTACGGTGTTTGTACCAGCTTATAAACCGCGATAGCAGCAATAGGAGACAGAAATAGAAAATACCTGCCACGTACACCGCCCGCGAAAAGAAGGGCCAGACCTATTATTGCAAAGCTCACAAAGGCTCCAAAATCAGGCTGTAATATTATAACTAGTTGAAATAACGCCATGATAATAACCGGTACTATAAAGCCTGTAAGAGGATGTTCCATCTTTCGCCTGAGGGCATGGATCATATTTATATTCATCTGCATGTGAACTTTTAGAGGCCGACTCATGTAATCAGCAAGGAAAATCACAAAGGCCAGCTTTGCAAGCTCTGAGGGTTGAAACGTTGAAGGCCACAGCCTGATCCATCGCCTGGCTCCGTTTGCACTCACACCGGCATCGGTAAAAACCAGAAGAAGAAGAAGAAAAGAAACAACCAGTAGAGGAATCGCCACTTTTCTTAAATGCTTGTAATCAATAAACATAAATACAGTCATTGACATGAGTCCAACCAGCACAGACTGCACGTGGCGAATCAGAAAAACAAATTCTCCGCCAGCCCGGCTTTTCATGGCCATCACTGCTGTTGCGCTGTAGACCATAAGTACGCCTATACCCACCAGACACAAGGCTGAAATTAAAATACCTCTGTCATGCCCGGATGTAGCGATCATCTTGTTATTTCCTGCTCTGTAAACATTTTTTTATTTTTATTATTACCGCACTTTAAAGACAAGCGTTTTACCGCGTCTTTAAAGTGATTACCCCTATCTTCGAAGTTAGCAAACATATCAAAACTTGCACACGCAGGAGACAAAAGCACCACGTCTCCTTTTATTGCGGCCCGCCTTGCCTTTTGCACAGCGTCATCCATATCATGGGCAAAAATCACAGGCGACGCGTTGCCAAGTACGGCAGCCATTTTTTCTGCTGCTTCGCCTATAAGCACTAAGGTCTTCACCCGCTTGCTCACCTCGGATAAAAGAAGTGAGAAGTCTGATTTTTTATCAATCCCTCCGGCAATAAGAATGACAGGCTCTGAAAAGCTCTGGAGTGATTTTTCAACTGCCCCGACATTCGTCCCCTTTGAATCATTTACATAGGTCACACCATTTATGCTGTCAGTAAAAAACTCAACACGGTGCTCAAGGCCCGGAAATTCCCGAAGTACATCGGCCACCACACCCGGCTCGACTCCTGCAAGAAGGCTCAAGCATGCTGCCGCCATAGCATTT